>JBOHVR010000277.1:0-6638 GCA_050735755.1 Binatia bacterium | reverse complement strand
TTGCCCTTTGTGGATGAGCTGCCGCGAGTCAAGGACACGGTCAACGTCTATGGATATCCCACGGGAGGCAGCGAGTTGTCGGTGACGGAGGGTATTGTGTCACGCATTGAGTTTGCCAATTATTACTATTTCGGGACGGGAGTGCGCATTCAAGTCGACGCGGCGCTCAATGCGGGTAATAGCGGCGGCCCGGCCGTGTCGCAAGGAAAGCTCGTCGGCCTTGTGTTCAGCCGGATCCGCAACGCGCAGAACATTGGCTATCTCATTCCAGTTGAGGAAATCCGGTTGTTTTTGGATGACATCGCTGACGGTCGCTATAATGGAAAGCCGCAACTCCACGACTCTTTCCAAACCGTCGAGAACGACGCTTTGCGGGCCCGGCTGGGGATGCCCAAGGGAGTGGGAGGCATCATGGTGGTGGAACCGTATAAGAACAGCGATTCCTATCCTCTGAAAGAGTGGGACGTGATCACGCATGTGGGTAGCCAGCCGATCGACAGCGACGGCAAAGTCGCCATACGCTACGACCTGCGCTTATCGGCGCGCTACCTGGTCCAAAAACTTGCTCAGAACGGCTCCGTTGAGCTGACCGTATTCAGGGATGGCCAGGGCGTCAATATCACCATGCCCTTGGAGGCGCAAAAAGATTTCGTGATGCCCTATTTGATGAACCGCAATCCGCGCTATTTCATCTACGGGCCGCTGGTTTTCTCGCCGGCGACTCAGGATTATCTGGAGCGTCTGGGAAGTCAGTGGGAGTTGGGTCTCGGCCGCCAGGGCAGCCCGCTCATGGCGCGGCGTTACGATAAGCGCGCCTTCGCGGACGAGGAAATGGTAGTGGTGGTTTCGCCAATGCTGCCCCATCGGATTACGAAAGGGTACGACGATCCGAATGCATTGGTTGTAACCGAAGTTAACGGCATTCCGCTCAAAAATCTGAACCATCTGGTCGAAATCCTGCGTGATACGAAAGACCCGCAGGTCGTCTTTAAATTCGCTAAAACACCCAATCAGGCGCGGGAGACGCTGGTATTTAACCGCGCTGAGATTATGAGCGCCACCGAGGAAATTCTGAATGACAGCGGCATTCGTTTTCCCTATTCCGAGGATCTTCGCTCGATCTGGGAAAAGGGGAAAAGGGCAGCGGCTGCGGCCAAGCCCGGCCCACGGGGGAAACAAGAACAAGCAAAGAGAGAGCGGGCCCAGCTACACTAAGAATACTTACCGAAAGGGAGTTGGCGCTCTCGGCGCTACTTCAGTTGACTTGCACAAAGTTCGGAAGTCGCCATAGAGCTATCCATAGGGAGGAAGGAATGTCGTACACGAGTTGGAGAGGAGTTGTCGGCGTGATCAAGCCGACGATGCGAACTGGATCATTGGAGGAATTCATTAGGCTTTTGCCCGATGGCATCGGCGTGATCCCGCTTTTCTTGCAGATCAAACGCGGTGACGAAGACGAGTTTCGCGCTGCACTCAGAGCCTATGAAGCGCGCATTGACGAACTCGCAGAGCAGAAAGTCGACCTCCTTCATCCCGAGGGCGCGCCACCTTTCATGGTTCATGGATACCAAGGAGAGCAGGAGATCGTGAAGCAGTGGGAAAAGAAACATGGGATTCCCGTTATTACAGCAGGGATGACGCAGGTCGAGGCGTTGAAAGCGCTCAAGGCCAAAAAGGTTTTGGGCGTGACCTATTTTACCGGAGAGATCAACAACATCTTTACTAGCTACTTCCAGGGGGCCGGGTTCGAGATCCTGGCCATGGAAGGCATCTCGGTTCCTTTTTCGGACGTCGGAAGATTATCGGGCGAAGAGGTGTATGCGCATACAAAAAAGGCTTTTGTCAAAAACCCCGGGGCTGATGCCATCTATATGCTGGGTTCGGGTTGGCGCACTTTAAACATCGTCGCCACTCTGGAGCGGGATTTAAGGGTTCCAGTGGTGCATGCCGTTCCGGCGCGAGTTTGGGCCGTGCAGAAGCGGCTTCATATACGGCAGCCCGTGAAAGGTTACGGACAGTTACTGGAGGCGATGCCGTAGGGAGCGGGAGGGAGACAAGGAGACGGGGAGACAAGGAGAGAGCCGAGACTCAGAGACAAGAGGATTGGGACAAAAGAGGAAAAGGCGACTCAGATTTTTACGAAGATGTCGCCGGCTTCTTCGCCCGTGAGTTGTTTGATCGTCGTGATGCGGTCGCTGAATTCCTTCAGCGTTCCCAAAGAGCTGGGCCCCACGTCGATCAAGATCGAAAACAGCGAAAACCCAAGTTTTTCTTTCTCCGCGCGAAAATGCTCCGCCCATTCAGGGGCAACCTGGCATTCGCCGTCCGTGATGAAGACAATGTCACCTTTCTTGTAGCGCGACATGGCCAGGCAGTCCAGCGCGGCATCCAGCGGCTTTTGAAAATCAGTTCCACCGCCCGGGAAATATTCCGCCAGATCCAAAACTTTTGCCGGCTCGACTTCATAGCGCTCCTGGGTATTGAGATCGAGAACCTGCAGCGGCGTCTCTTGAGCGGAAAAGCAGATCGAGCGGAAGCGGCGGCGCTGGCGCCGCGCGATTTCTAGAAGGGTTAGGGTCACCGCTTTCGACCAGATCTCCTTTTCGCCGGCCATCGAGGAGCTGCCATCAAGGCAGACAACCATCGGGCCTTTGCCTTTTTCCTCGATCCCTCTCAAAGAATATTGGAGCAGCTCCTGGTCAACGAAACGCCGGAAAAAATCCTTGCGCAACAACGGGTGGTCGAGAACGGAGAGCTCGTGCGGCAACAGATGCGCAACCGCATTGCCGCGCTCGATCGCCAGGACCTCTTCACTGGCGCGTTCGAAAACCTTCTTGCGCAGCGCGAGGGCATGAAATTTCATGCGTCCGACCATCCGTGCAAGCTTCTTCAGCTTCTCGTTACCCGCCAACCTCTTCCCCAGTTCCAACTTTTGCCCCGGCGGGGAGCGATAGCCCGTTCCGAGCGCCTGCCCCCATTGTTCCGCTTCTTCCGCGGCATCTTCGAGCTCCCGCGCGACCTTGACGGCTTGCGCTTGAAGGCGAGCGCTTGCCTGAGCCGTAAGACGCTCCACGTCTTCTTTGAGCCGCCGGGTTTTTTGTCGGAGCAACGCTGCGGCGCCGTCGAGTTTGCCCTCGAGCCGCTCCTTCGCATTCTCCAGCCGTTTGCGCGCCTCGGCGGGAAGATTTTCGGTAGGAATGTGATCCGCGTTATCCAGCTCTTCTTTTGTTTCTACAACGACTTCTTCCTGTTTCTTGATATCCCACACGTCCATCATGTCACGCCGCGTAAGAGCCTTTTCGGATTTCAATAGGTCCAGGATCGCCTCGCCCAGGAGCAGGGTGCACAGGCCGGCTTTAGCTTCATCGAGCAAGGTCAGGTCGCGCAGAATGCGGTAAAGCTCGCCCTCGCGAAGAGCGTTCAGGAGCATGCGGCTATACTGCGCGCTGGCAAGAATATCTTCGTCCTTGCGGAAAATGACGTTGTATTTGAACAGAAGGCAGAAAATATCCTGCAGCAGCGAAGCAAAATGGGGGAGCAGCGCAGAGCCGCTCTCCTCTAGCGCTCGGATCGAAGGCGCCTCCGCGCGTAAGTGGGCGTACGCGTGGCGGTCATAGGAGTCGCTTTCGATCCAACAGCTGTCTTGAGGCAAGGACGGGCGGACGGCCTTTCGAAGAACCTGCTTTTTTTTGCGCGGCGGCATTAGAATCGTTGCAGCATTTGCTGCTGGATCTCTTCGATCTCTTCCTTGATCGCGCCGACCTTTTCGAGAGGCCGGCCGAGTTTTTTGGCCTTGTCGATAAGTTGATCGACCTTCGCCAGGATGTTGCGGAGCTTGGTATGGACTTCGATCAGCGCCTGGGAGCGGGTTTCTGTGGTTTCCCAGGGACGGAGCGCATAATCGCGCATTTCCCGCGATTGATAGAGTAGCTCCTTGATTTCCTCCTCATATCCGAGGAGCAGCTCCCGGATGGTCGCCCGCACCTCCTGCTGCTCGCCAGGATCGCGCCACAGCACATTCTGAAGAAAAAAGAGATCCTTCTCCGAGACCTCATGAGAGCCGTTCAAGTACGCGTAAGCCTGGAGCAAACCCAGCGATTGGCGATAACGCCGGTCAGAGGCAACGATTTGCTTTTTGCCCAGCTCTCTGCGGATATCCGCCATGCTCCGGTAAACCGACCCGGCGATGGGCATTGCCTTGACTTGGGTCTGAATGGAGCGCAGCTCATCGAGAGTGAGCGTGGTTTGCTCCGCCTGTTTGGCGCTTTCGAGCATGCGAATAAAACGAAAGTCCTCGGCAATATAATTGACCACGAAACGGAGCAGAAATCTGTCGTAAAGGGCCATCAACTCATCGTCCTCCGGCAGCTCGTTGCTCGCTCCAAACACGGTGAGCAGGGGAACCGCGACGATTTCTTTGCCGTTGTGAAAGATCCGCTCGTTGATGAGCGCAAGAATCGCGTTCAGGATCGAGGAATTCGCCTTGAAAATCTCGTCGAGAAAAGCAATGTGCGCCTCCGGCAGTTTGTGGGCGGTGACGCGGCGGTAATCGTCTTGCTGAAGGGCTTGCAAACTCACGGCGCCGAAAATCTCTTCGGGGGTTGAGAAACGAGTGAGCAGCCATTGGAAGTAATTTGCGCCGATAACCCGGCGGCAAATCTCATCGGCAAGCATCGACTTTGCGGTTCCGGGTGGACCGATGATCAGGATATGCTGAGACGAGAGCAGCGCGGATAGAGCGCCGTCGATAAGCTCGTTACGTTCCAGAAACGCTTGCTTCAGCTCCTCACGAATCCGTCCCAGTTTCTCTTGCGGCGTCATCGCTTTGACTCTTGTTGATTAAGGCTAACAAATCGATAGGAGCCTTACAAATCGACAGATTCGTGATCAACGCCGTGAGCGGCGTGTGCTTCCGCCAAAGAAAGAGCCCAGCACGCCGCGCATAATTTCCCGCCCGACGGAGCTGCCGATGGCGCGGGCCGCGCTTTTGCCCAAGGCCTCGACCATGCCGCCGAGTTCGGACTTCGGAGTCCGCCGGGTAGAGGCCGCAGGCTGGAGCTCTTCAGCCGCGGGGGCGCGGGCTTTGAGCATCTCATAGGCCGATTCTCGGTCGACGGCGTTCTCATAATGTCCATGAAGCGTTGACTGCTGGATGATTTGCGCGCGTTCCGCGGAAGTTAGCGCAGGAAGCTGACTGGTAGGCGGATAAATCAAGGCGCGCTCCACGACGCGAGGCTGACCTTTTTCGTCCAGCAAAGAGACCAATGCCTCACCGACGCCCAACTCTGTGATCGCTGTTGCCACATTGAGTTCCGGATTCTGTCGGAATGTCTGCGCCGCAGATTTAACAGCCTTCTGGTCGCGCGGCGTGAACGCACGCAGCGCGTGTTGCACGCGGTTGCCGAGTTGCCCAAGAATCGCCTCGGGAATATCGACCGGATTCTGCGTGACAAAGTAGATTCCGACCCCTTTAGAGCGAATGAGCCTGATGACCTGCTCGACTTTCTCTTCCAGTACGGCGGGGACATCGTCAAAGAGCAGGTGAGCTTCATCGAAGAAGAAGATTAATTTGGGCTTCTCGGGGTCGCCCACTTCTGGCAGACGCTCAAAAAGTTCGGACAGCAGCCACAGTAAGAAAGTCGCGTAAGCCTTGGGCGAGTTGATGAGTTTGTCGGCGACCAGAATATTGATGATCCCTTGCCCGCGACTATCGGTTTGCATGAGATCATCGAGATCCAGCGAGGGTTCACCAAAGATAGGCTCGCTTCCCTGTCCTTCCAGTTCGAGAAGACCGCGTTGAATCGCGCCAACGCTGGCCGCGGAAACGTTTCCGTACTGGGTCTTAAATCGGGCCGCGTTTTCGCCAACGTGTTGAAGCATTGACCTTAGGTCTTTAAGATCAAGCAACAAAAGACCATTGTCGTCGGCGATCTTAAAAACCAAATTGAGCACCCCTGACTGCGTGTCATTCAAATTGAGCAGGCGCGACATTAGCAAAGGTCCCATCTCGGACACGGTCGTGCGCACCGGATGGCCGTGCCGGCCGTAAAGATCCCAGAAGACGATGGGATAGCTAGAGTATTGGAAGGATTCCAAAGCGAGTTGCGCGACACGCTCTTTGATCTTGGCGTTCTCTTGGCCCGGCTGGGCCAGCCCGGATAGGTCGCCTTTAACGTCGGCCATGAAAACCGGCACCCCGATCCGACTGAAGTTTTCGGCGATGACCCGCAAAGTCACGGTCTTTCCGGTTCCAGTCGCTCCAGCGATGAGCCCGTGGCGGTTGGCCATGCGCGGGAGGAGCACGAGGTTATCTGTCGCTTTGGCAATGGGAAAACCTTCAGACATTGAAAGCTCCTTATATAAGACGAGTCGATATCCCTTGTGTCGAAATACACGGTCTTGAGCACGTAATCAATGTTGCTGTATAAGAATGCATCGCGCAGCTCTACGGGAGAGGACCCGGCGGATCACAGGAGGGTAGCGTGGGGCGATTTGATTTTCTCAGACAAGAGCCTTATGGCGCAGAGGAGTTTTTGCAGTTGCTTCGGGACGAAGCTGTGGACAGAAATGCGCGATTGGATCATCCGTATGTCCACAAGTTGGTTGCAGGAAAGCTGACCTATGAGCAGCTGCAGGAC
>JBOHVR010000276.1:0-3738 GCA_050735755.1 Binatia bacterium | reverse complement strand
ACTTTTTTTACCAAGGGGCAGGACTGGGGATTTCCCCCGTTTCACCCCGAGGGCCTGCGCGACCAGGAATACCGCTATTACATCGATTCCTTGCGCCATCACATGGAACATGCGGTGCTCTTGCGCATCGATCACGTCATGGGGCTGCATCGCCTCTTCTGGGTGCCGCACGGTCTCGGCCCGACCGAAGGGGCCTACGTGCACTATCGCGCCGATGAGTTTTACGCGATTCTCAATTTGGAGTCCCACCGGCACAAGACGAAAATCGTCGGGGAAAATCTAGGCACCGTGCCGCCTTACGTCAACCGCGCGATGATTCAGCACGGGATTCGCGGGATGGACGTGGGCCAGTTCGGCGTCCATTCGGACCCGGCGCGCGCTCTCGAAGATCCTCCTGCCGACAGCGTAAGCAGTCTCAACACCCACGACACGCCGACCTTCGCCGCCTTTTGGGAGGGCCTGGATATCCGCGACCGGCAGGAGCTCGGACTTCTTGACCCGGCGCAAAGCCGGCAGGAGCAGGAAAGCCGTCGCTGCCAGCGTGAGTCGCTGGCAACTTTTCTTAAGCAGCGCGGTTGGTTGCCTGACGGCGCGAACAACAGCGCGGCGATCTTGCAAGCATGGCTCGCGCACCTGGCCCATGGGCCGGCGGAATTTCTTCTCGTCAGTCTGGAAGACCTTTGGCTCGAGACCGCGCCGCAGAACACTCCGGGAACCTGGAAAGAGCGTCCTAACTGGCGGCGCAAGACACGCCACAAGTTCGAACAGTACGCGGCCGATCCGCACCTGCTGGAGATCTTGAGAGTTGTCGATCAATTACGAAGGCAAAGGCGGAATGGATCATGAAACAGATTCGCGCAACGAGCCCCGAAGTCACGCTTTTAACGGAAAAAGACCTTTATCTATTTAACGAGGGCAGTCACTTTCAGCTCCGCGAAAAGCTCGGCGCTCACGCGCTCGCCGCTGACAGGGCCGCGGGAGTCTACTTTGCGGTTTGGGCGCCTGACGCGGAAAGAGTATCCGTGATCGGCGACTTCAATGGATGGGACAAATCCAGCCATCCCCTCCATCCTCGAGGTCAGTCAGGAATTTGGGAAGGTTTTATTCCCGGGCTCGGTAAAGGGACTTTGTACAAATATCATGTCGCTTCTCGTTTCCGTGGTTATCGCGCCGACAAAAGCGATCCTTTTTCCATCTTTAACGAAACGCCGCCCAAAACCGCTTCGATTGTCTGGGATCTGGACTATGGATGGGGCGACCACGAATGGATGGAGAATCGCAAGCACGGCAACCGGCTGGATAAGCCCATCTCCACCTATGAAATGCATTTAGGATCGTGGAGAAGAGTTCCGGAAGAGGGAAACCGCTCCCTATCTTACCGCGAGTTGGCTGAACAGCTACCTGATTACGTGGCGAATCTCGGCTTCAGTCATGTGGAGTTCTTGCCCCTGATGGACCACCCCTTCTTCGGTTCCTGGGGTTATCAAATCACCGGATTTTTCGCTCCTTCGGGGAATTATGGCACGCCTCAGGATCTCATGGCTCTGATCGACGCGCTGCACCAACGCGGCATTGGGGTCATTCTCGACTGGGTGCCCTCTCACTTCCCCACAGACGAGCATGGGCTTGGGTTCTTCGATGGAACCCATCTGTTTGAGCACGCGGACCCGCGCCAGGGTCTGCACCGTGAATGGCACAGCTTCATCTTCAATTACGGCCGCAACGAGGTTCAAAGCTTTCTCATCAGCAACGCGCTTTTTTGGCTCGATCGGTATCACGCCGACGGCCTGAGAGTGGACGCCGTCGCTTCGATGCTCTATCTCGACTATGCGCGCAACGAAGGAGACTGGATCCCCAACCGTTTTGGCGGGCGCGAGAACCTGGAGGCCATCGCCTTTCTGCGCCGGCTCAACGAGGTCGTTTACCTCAATCATCCCGACGTCCAGACGATCGCGGAAGAGTCCACGGACTGGCCGATGGTTTCGCGGCCAACGCACCTCGGGGGCTTAGGCTTCGGTCTGAAATGGGATATGGGTTGGATGCACGATACCCTCGAGTACATGTCCCTTGATCCGATTCATCGAAAGTACCATCACAACAACCTCACGTTTCGCATGCTCTACGCCTTTCACGAGAATTTCATTCTGCCGCTGTCCCACGATGAGGTCGTTTACGGCAAGGGTTCGCTGCTGCGCAAGATGCCCGGCGATGATTGGCAGAGATTCGCGAATTTAAGACTGTTGTTCGGCTATATGTTCGCCCAACCGGCCAAGAAGCTGATCTTTATGGGCGGTGAATTCGGCCAGTGGGACGAATGGACGCACGACCGCAGCTTGGAATGGGATCTCCTGGATCATCCGCTGCACGCGGGCGCGCAGAAATGGCTCAAAGACTTGAATTATCTCTACCGTACCGAGCCCGCGCTCCACGAGCGCGATTGCGAGCCCGCGGGTTTCGAATGGATCGATTGCAATGATAGCGAAGCCAGCGCCATCACTTTGTTCCGAAAAGGAAAATCCAGCTCCGACTTCATTCTTGTCGCCTGCAATTTTACTCCCGTGGTGCGCTACAATTATCGCGTCGGGGCGCCGCGCGGCGGATTTTGGCACGAGATTCTCAACAGCGACAGCCGCGATTACGGCGGCAGTGGCCAGGGGAATCTGGGCGGGGTTGAGGCGGTGCCGGTTCCGCTTCACGGCCGCCCGCATTCTCTCACCCTGGTGTTGCCGCCGCTGGCAG
Source organism: Binatia bacterium (assembly GCA_050735755.1). Classification (GTDB taxonomy): domain Bacteria; phylum Desulfobacterota; class Binatia; order UBA9968; family UBA9968; genus DATMAM01. Next base: position 999 of record JBOHVR010000276.1, on the reverse strand, counting down.
CGGTATTCTTCAAGAGCTCGAGGTCTTGAAGATTGGAATACTGGAATGTTGGATTAATGGAAGAGTGGAAGGTTGGAATATTGGATCAGATCTCAATCATTCCATCACTCCATTATTCCATCGTTCCATTATTCCCCTATTCCATCATTCCAATCTTCCATTACTCCATTCTTGGAATCTTATGATTGATGTTCTCGGGATCGTTCTTGCCGGGGGACGGGGAGAGCGGCTTTATCCACTGACCAAAGACCGGGCCAAACCCGCGGTTCCCTTCGGGGGGAAATATCGCATCATCGACTTTGTGCTCTCTAATTTTGTCAACTCCGGCATTTTCTCGATCTATGTTTTAACGCAATTCAAATCCCAATCTTTGATTGAGCATCTGGACCAGGGCTGGCGCTTCTCGGATTTTCTCCAGGATCGTTTTATCACCCCGGTTCCAGCCCAGATGCGCGTCGGCGAAGACTGGTATCAGGGAACTGCGGATTCCGTCTATCAAAACCTCTACTTGATCGAGCGCCATCATCCGGAGCTGGTGGCCGTGTTCGGCGCCGATCACATTTATCGCATGAACATCGGGCAGATGATTAACGAGCACCATGCCAGGGAAGCCCATGGCACGGTCGCGGTTTTGCCCGTGCGCCGCGAAGAAGCCTCCGCTTTCGGCGTCATTGAAATCGATTCCGACTGGCGCATCGTCGGTTTTGACGAGAAGCCCCGGAACCCCAAGCCGATTCCCGGCGAGCCGGATTTTTCCATCGTTTCGATGGGGAATTACGTCTTTAGCACGGGAGAGCTCACGCGCGCGTTGATCGCAGACGCGGTCAAACCCGATAGCCGGCACGACTTCGGCCACGACATCCTGCCGGCGCTGGTCAACAAAAAAAAACTCTTCGCCTACGATTTCCGCAAGAACCGGATCCCGCTTCCGTTAAAGAAAGAGGAAGCCAGTTACTGGCGCGACGTGGGCGACATTGAAACCTATTACCAGGCCAGTAT
>JBOHVR010000275.1:0-2693 GCA_050735755.1 Binatia bacterium | reverse complement strand
GCTTGCGTCATGGCAAGGATGTGCGCTTCGTTGAGAGTGCCATCGAGCGGGCTGCCGCGATGACCGCTGGTGCCGAAACTCACCAACTGGCGGGGCTTTTCGACGTCGGGTTGTCGAGTGTAGTAAGCTTGCTCAAGTTTATTGACATCGATCAGAATATCGGCGGGCGCGGGCTTTCCTGCCAGCGGATGAATGGCCATAATCGGGATCCCTTCGATGACTTCACTGCAGTGATGATCGGATATTTATACAACTTTAGAGATGGGCATCCTAGGCCGGACGCGTTAGAGCCACATGGCGAGATCTCGTTGCCGGCCATGAGGTAATGACTTTCTTAACGATGACGGCAATCCGTTCCACCTCATCCAAGCTCACGTCAGGCTCACAAGGGAGCTCGATCAAATCCGCCCAGACTCGTTCCGCGTAAGGGAGACGTTCCCGGACCCACGGTTCATAAGAAGGCAAAAGGTGAATAGGAACGTAGCTCCCTTGAGCTTCATAGCCGGCGCGGCACAGAGCCTCGATGAGACTCGTCGACGGGTCCGCTCCGCGCCGACTGGGCAAAACTCGAATCACCTGTGTCAGGCACGCGGAGCCGGCCCGGTGCGGGATGAGCGTTAGACGTTGCTCCGTTCCGAGCAGATCTTGATAGGCGTTGACGCGCTCCCGGCGGGCGGCGATGTTGCCGGGTAGCGTTTGCATCAGGCTTGAAGCGACCGCAGCGTTCAGGTTGGCCATTTTTTCTTTTCGATATGGACGCGGCGGCAATTCGGGGCTGGCGCTCTTACGGGAGAACGCCCTTCGCACCGGAAGGGTCCAGCGCCGCCAGCGCCGCCAAACCAAGGTAGACAAAAGGCTTCGCACTGCAGTTGACAGCGAGCCCGGCGACCCATTAACGGGGACAGCGCCGTTGAGAAGATTTTTGTTTCGAGAAACAACCACTCCCCCGCCGAGACCGAAACAAACTTTTTCCTGGCCGAAACTCAAAATTCCCACATCGCCAAAGCTGCCGAGCGCCTGACCATCGATCGTCGCCCCCAGAGCCTGGGCCGCGTCGTCTATGACGCAAATATTCCTGCCGCGAGCGAGATCGATGATTGCGTTAATGTTTGCGGGATTCCCAAACAGATGCGGGACGATGATGGCCTTGGTTCTTTCAGTCAGGAACGGCGCGACGGTTTCTGCGGTCAGGTTGAGTTCCGCGCTTACGTCCGCGAACACGGGGAGCGCGCCAACAGCCAAAATGGGCGCAACGAGAGCGGTGCAACAAAAAGTGGGAAGCACGACTTCCTCGCCTTGCCTGACCCGGCACGCCCGCAAAGCGAATTCGAGGGCGAAACTTCCGGAGCCGCAAAGAACAGCCTCTTCCACGCGCAAAGTTTGGATCACTAACGATCTGAGTTTGCCGACGTCCGGCCCATGGATAACGCCGGCCGATAAGATCGAGCGAAGGATTCCTCGATACGTCGCATCGTTCCAATAGGGCACGGCAAGGGGCACGCGGTAGAAGTAAGGGGGCATGCTTCTACATTCAATGTTCTTCAGGCTCTGGAAAAGCCCGTTCACTCGCAAAGGCTGAACCACTCGCAGTCACAGAAGAAGCCGGACAAGCGGGGACTTTTTAACGCCTGGTCCGCGTTGGGCCGGCGCCCCACCCTTTACAGCTCAATCCGGTAGTCCACCCAATGTTCCCGGACATCGGTCCGGGCGACAAACCGGCTCCACTGGCGGTCGCTGAGCTGACCGGGATTGTTCTTGGGAACGCCCTCATCGCCATCTAGGATCCTCCCGCTGGTTTTTTCTTGCAGACGCCGGAACAACGACGGGAACGGCATTTTCCAATCCATTTTCTTTGCCATTTCGCGGCTCACCGGAATCATCGCGGCCAACTCGTCGCTCGACATCAGCTCTAGTCCTTTTTCACGCAGGGTCGCGTTATGGCTCCCGTGGTGGCCCACTTTGTAGAGAACCGTGCGCGCCAGCAAGTCGCGCGTCGTCACGGTTTTAGTCTCGCGTCCCTGTTTAACCTTCCATTCCAGCCCCTCCCACGATAGCCAGTTTCCCACCTGCGCATCGCCAGGAAACAGCAGCACTCTTCCCGAGCTGCCCAACTCGAAAGCCAGCGCCAGGCACGTGTTGTTCGTATCGGAGTCGAGTTGGAGGGCCAGCCTGCCTGCTGCGCCTAACCAGTCGTGCTCGATCCTACGCCAAGGCTCACCGTCAGACCAGTAGTGCTGCACGAATAGCTCTTGCGCCTGGCTATCCCTCTCACTTACGCGAAACCACTCCGAAAACGGCTGTTCGCCGATCTCCTTGCCACCGCCCAGCGATTCCATAGCTGCGAAGAAGCCAAGATTGGCTCCACTGTCACCCGTCAGCTCGTACACCTCGCTGCTTTTCTTGCTCGGATCGCTTTTCTTGAGCAGTTTGCGGTCGCGCGGCGGACCAAGAACATAAGCCCGCGTGGGTTGCGCGCCAGGGATTGCAAACGGACCATCTCCGGGTTTGAAATATCGTATTTTCGCCTTTTCCCGGCTTTTCACCCACGCCATTGCCTTCGCGGTTGTTTTTCGTCCCTCCACACTAAGGCCCCCGTGAAACTCTAGCAGGGCATTTAGCCGGTGTGCCGTGCGCCGTGCGCCGAATTCTCGCGAGCCCTCGAGTTGACGCGTCGCGGCAACGATCGCTTGGAG
>JBOHVR010000274.1:0-18182 GCA_050735755.1 Binatia bacterium | reverse complement strand
AAAAGATCGCCGTCCAGATCGCCCATGGCTACGCGCGCGCCAAGGGCAAGCCGATGATCGCCATCGTCCATGACCTGGTCGGATTGCTGCACGCGCCGATGGGCATCTATTACGCTTTTCTCGATCGCGCGCCGGTCTTTGTCATCGGCGCCACCGGACCCATGGCCGAGCCCAAGCGCCGTCCGTTCATCGACTGGATCCATACGGCGAACGTGCAAGGCGAAGCGATTCGCAACTTCGTCAAGTGGGATTATCAGCCGACTACAGTCGACGGCGTGCCCGGCGCTTTCGCGCGCGCCTACTCGGTCATGATGAGCGCGCGCCAGGGACCGGTCTATATGTGCTACGACGCGGGCCTGCAGGAATCTCAGTTGAATCATGACGTGGAGATGCCCCCGGACGGCGCCATGACCGTTCCCGCAGCTCCTTCCGCGGACCCTGCGGCGCTGGAGAAGGCCGCTGATACTCTGGCCGCCGCCAATCGGGTGGCGATCATCGCCGACTTCGCCGCCCGCCCGCCGCACGGTTGGAATCATGTGATCGAACTGGCGGAGACTCTCGGCGCTTCGGTGTGGGATGTAAACTCCCGGCTGAACTTCCCCAGCGACCATCCGCTCAACCTGACCAATGATCCGGAAGGCTGTTACAAGGACGTCGATGCCGTGCTCACGCTCGACATCGCCGACTTCGAGAAGCCGACCCACGTGCGCGACATTGCCACGCGCACCGTCGTCAGCAAGGTCCCGGCGAACGCGACCTGGATCGATATCGGCTTTACCGACATCGAGATCAGCAAATGGTCGATGGACTACGCCCGGCCGTTCTATGCGCACCAGCGCATGACCGCGGATGTGGTCACAACAGCGCCGCAGCTGACGAAACTTCTTAAGGCGCGGATTGCCAACACGCGGGGACTTGCCGAAAAAATTGTCAGACGCAAAGAAGAGATTGGCAAACGGCACGCGGAACTCCGCGCCAAATGGCGCAAGGACGCCGAACACAATTGGGATTCCAAGCCGATGAGCGTGCCGCGTCTGGCACTCGAGGTATGGGAAGCGATCAAGGGCGACGACTGGGTCCTGACCTCGGGCGGGTTGGGAGGCGCGGCGCAAAAGCTTTGGAACTTCGACCGGCCTTATTGCCATGGCGGGCGCGAGCTCGGCACCGGCACGCAAATCGGCACCTCGCTGGGAGTAGCCCTCGCCAACAAAGGCACAGGCAGGCTGGTGGTCGATCTTCAGCCGGACGGTGATCTGATGTTCGATGCCGGATCGCTCTGGATTGCGGCGAAGTACCAGATTCCGATGCTCGTTGTGATGTTCAACAACCGCGCTTACTACAACGACTGGAACCACCAGCTCGTTCTGGCTCGAACCCGGGGCACCGACCCGGCACGGGCGCACATCGGCATGGACCTCTTCGGCCCCGACCCTGATTTCGCCGGACTTGCGCGCTCAATGGGTTGGCACGCCGAAGGACCCTTTGAAAACGCCGACGATCTCAAGCCGGCGATTAAACGCGCCATCGAGCAAGTGAAGCAGGGCAAACCCGCCCTCATCGATTCCGTCTGCGATCGCCGCACCCACGGTTAAAGCTTACACGCGAACCCCGCGCCGTTATATGGCGCGGGGTTTCCCCAAAGGGAACATCAAGTTAAGGAGGAAAACGTCGTGCAAATTTTGAGAACTCTTAAAGAGCGATGCGATCCAACGCTCGCGTGCATTTTGGTTGTGGATGTGCAAAACGATTTCTGCAGCAGTGAAGGCTCATGCGCCAAACGGGGCGAAGACGTCAGCGCGGCGCAAGCGATGGTGCCACGGCTGGCGCGCTTGATAGCGGAAGCGCGCGCGGTCGCTCTCCCGATCGTTTTCATCAAAACCGAGCACAGTGAATGGACGGACACGCCTCCTTGGCTCTATCGGAGATCACAGCAAAAGAAGCTCAAAACCTGCCGCCAAGGAACGTGGGGTGTGGAATTTTACGATGGCCTATCGCCGCTGCCTAACGAACGCGTCGTCATCAAGCACCGTTATAGCGCTTTCATCAACACTGATCTCAACACGGTCCTTAAGGCGAAGGGAGTGGAAAGCGTTCTCGTTACAGGGGTGGCGACCAATGTCTGTGTCGAGACGACGGCGAGGGACGCTTACATGTACGACTATTACGTAACCCTCGTTGAAGACTGCAGCGCGGCATACAGCGCAGAGATGCACAAGAACACAGTAAAAAATATCTCGGACCACTTCGGGCTCGTCGTGCCTTCCCCGGACATCATAGCTTTGTGGAAGGAACCGCGGAGCAATAAAGCGGTGGCCTAGGTCAAATGCTGCGCGATACGAGCCTCGGACGGACCGCGTCCGATCCCGACTCTATGCCACTGATGGGAGTGACGACAAATGAAGATTGATGTTCATGCTCACTACATCCCGGAAAAGTTCTTTGGCGGTCCCGGCAACGTCCGCGTGACTCGGGAAGGCTCGGACGAGGTGCTGTTCAGCTCCGGGCGCGGCACCGCGTCGGGAAAGGGAATATACGATATTGAGTTCCGTTTGAAAGAAATGGACGCGCAGGGCGTAGACATGCACGTCCTCTCGGTCCTTCCTCCAGCGTTGTTCGTAAACCACATCGAGCCTGACAAAGCTCTGGCGGCATGCCGGAGCATCAATAATGCCTTCGCCGAGACGGTGAGCCGCCATTCAGGCCGGTTTGTCGCCATTGCCAACCTGCCAATGCAAGCGCCCGAGGAAGCGGCCCGTGAGCTGGAGCGCGCCGTCAAGGACCTCGGAATGAAGGGCGCCGAGATCTGCACCAATATCAATGGCAAGAACCTGGACGACAAGAGTTTCGCGCCATTTTACAAGAAGATGCAGGAGCTGGACGCGCCTGTGTTTCTTCACCCTAGCAACGTGCTCGGCGCCGACCGTCTCTCGCGTTATCATCTGGGAAACCTGATCGGTAATCCGACCGATACCGCCGTGGCGGCGGCGAGCCTCATTTTCGGTGGAATTCTGAAAGAGTTTCCACGCTTGAAGTTTTACCTGGCTCACGGCGGCGGTTCTTGCCCTTATTTGCGGGGACGGTGGGAGCATGGCTGGCGCGTGAGGCCCGAAGCCAAAGTGAACATTCAGAACCCGCCGAGCGAGTACCTCCCGCTCCTGTACTTCGATTCGCTGGCGCACTCCGGGCCGGCCCTGAACTTCCTAGTGGAAACCATGGGGCCGGAGCGAGTGATGCTCGGGACCGACTATCCCGCTGACATGAGCGATACCGATCCGGTCAAGACCATTGCTTCGCTGCCTCATCTCTCGGATGCCGAGAGGGAGATGATCTATGGCGGCAACGCGATGAGGCTGCTCAAAATCGGCGGCTGAGGGATACTTCAACCTATGGCCCCCAAGGAGACAAGGAGAAGGGGAGACCTTCCCCCTTGTCTCCCTGTCTCCGTGTCTCCCCTTCTCCTTGTCTCCCCTTCTCCTTGTCTATATTCTCTGTCCCTGTCTCTTTTGCTGATCAGTTTCTCTCATCCGCATGGAGGGCGCTCAACCATTCTTCATGCACATCAACCCAGACGGAATCCTGATCGTGGCACGGAGAGACTTCGCTTAGGTCAAACCTGACCGTGTAGAGCGGCTGATACGGGCCGCGGTGGTCACGAGGATTTTCTAACAGGCCGTGAACCGCGCCGATAATGCCGCGCTTGCCTCGGATATATTTCGGCGTGCGCGGATTGCCCGTGGGATTTTCTCCCGCGACCCTGACGGCCTCGCCGATTTTGAATTTGCTATGCGTTGTTTCCATAGCGCTCCTCAATCCGGCCGAACTCTCGGCATCTCGGGCGCGACCGGCGCGGTCTGGTTCTCGCGCAGCTTTGCCGCGTCCAGCGGCTCGCCCGCGCCGATCAGACTATCCACCGTGACGAGCTTTGCCAATTCCGCCTCCGACATTCCCTCCGTCCCTTTCGGACGCTGTGGCAAGACGAAATAGCGGATGTCGGAGGTGCTATCGTGTACTTGGACTTCCTTGTCGGGTGAGATCTTGAGCCCGAACATTTCTTCAACTACCGCTCGCGGGTTCTGCGCGATCCTGCTCTTGTAGATATCGTGTTTGTACCACCAGGGGGTGTCCCCGAGGATGTCGTAGGGGTAGCAGGAACATAGAGTGCACACGATGACATGATGAACCGAGTCGGTGTTCTCCACCACGACCAGCTTCCCCACTTTACCCTGATGAATGCCGAATTCGCGCAGGGCTTCTCTTCCCGTTTCTAAGAGCGCCTGCTTGAAAACCGGATCGGTCCACGCTTTGGCGACAATAATTCCGCCGTTCCAGGGCCGTTGTTCGTGCAATGCCTTCCAGCGCTCTGCCAGCTCTTCCCGGGAACACCACTCACGCGCTATGAGCGATTGCACGAGCACTTCGAGCAACTCTTGGTATTCCTTCAAGTCTCCTTCCAGACTCGCCATGCGTTCTTCGAGCGTGCCCTTGTGTTCTTTCCTTTTGATCCTGAAAAAGCTGTCGTAATCGCCGCGCTCTTTGCGGTTATCTTCGGTGACCACGTCCATAGCTTCCGCGGCGCGGGCAGAAATCAGAGCGATTCCCTTCACGTATTCGTCGAGCCATTCCTCCAGATAGCGCACCCGCGCTTCGATGTTCTTGCCCTGAGGTTTTTTCAGCTTGAAGAATTGATTGGCGCGCTTGAGCGAGGCTCGCGCTTTCAGCAAATCGTAGAACGTGACAACGCCCCCGCGAATTAAACGAAAAGTACGCGGCTCCAATCGTTTGGTTCGGTAATATTCCAAGTCCTCTTCGACGGCTCTGATATGAGCTTCGAAGTCATGCATGTGCCCTTCAAAGGCTTTGTGATCATGTTTTTCTGCCATGAATCCTCCTAAGTAATCGTGGGCATCCGGGAATCAATTAGCATCGAAAACCGGCATAGCCTTTCCACCCTCAATCTTTTACAACTTCAAGCTCTTTTGCAACCTGAGTCAGATCTATGACCGACCACAGGAAAATGACTCCCTGTCAAAGCGCGCAATGTCACCGCCGCCCCGTCCACGGGGGAGCCCTCGGCGAACAACTCACCGGCCGTCTCTTATATGTCCTTCGGCTTGCGGATCCGTTCTCGGCGCGGTCGGCCGCCTACGGGCGCGTCCAGCAGCAAGCCGTGGGCACGGCAGTAGCTCGCGATGCGTTCCAGGAAGAGTTGTCCGAAGTCGACGAGCTTGCGCTCTCCAACGCCGCGCACGGTTAGAAACGCGGCCGCCGATCCCGGCCGGACCCGCGCCATGTCGCGGAGTGTCGCATCGCTGAACAGGACGTAGGCGGGCACGCCTCGTCCGTCGGCGAGTTCCCGCCGCAACGTCCGCAGGCTATCGAACAAACCGCGGTCGACGCCCTCCCAAGACTCTCGGTCGAAACGGGTCTTGCTGACCTCCGTTTTCGGCTGCAGCAGCCGCACGGTGCGTTTGCCGCGAAGCACAGCCCACGAGTCATCGTTGAGCCGCAGAACTGGACGCTCCTCGGCGGTGCGTTCGAGCAGGCCACTATCAAGGAGCTGGTAGAGCATGTTGGTAAGCGCTTTGCGGTTCGTGCCCTTCATCAAGCCGTAGGTCGTGAGCTGCTCGTGGCGCCAACGCTGCACGCGTTCGGTATTGGCGCCTAACAGCACGTCCACGATATGCTCGGCGCCGAAGCGCTCGCCTACGCGCGCCACGCACGAGAGAATTTTTTGCGCCGTGACGGTCGCGTCCGCAAGGCCCTCGATCTCGTTCAAACAGAGGTCGCAGGCCTCGCAGTTCGACTTGGAGTATTCCTGCCCGAAGTATTCGGTAAGCTTACGGTGGCGGCATTGAATGCCGGTGCACAAGCGGCGCATGTGTTGGAGCAGCTCGGACGACGCGGCGATCACCGCGCCGGGGGCGCCGGCTGCGGCGGCGCTTTTCTCGATTAATGATTCCCAGCGGATCACGTCGGCGGCCGAGTACAGAAGCACGCATTCCGCCTCCAGCCCGTCGCGCCCGGCGCGCCCGGTCTCCTGCTGGTAGTGCTCGATCGATTTAGGCATAGCGGCATGGATGACGCAGCGCACGTCGCTGCGGTCGATGCCCATGCCGAACGCCACCGTCGCCACTACGATATCGATCTTCTCGCCCGCAAACTCGTCTTGCGTCCTGCGACGCTCGTCCGCCTCCATGCCGGCGTGATAGAAGGCCGCCCGCAGCCGGCGCGCCTGCAGCGCCGCTGCCATGGCCTCGGTGTCCCTGCGGCTGATGCAGTAGACGATCGCAGCCTCCCCGGGGTGGCGCCGCAGCACCTCGAGCACCTGCGTCTGCGCATCCACGCGGGGAACGATGCGGTACACCAGATTGGGGCGGTCGAACGCGCCGACAAGTAGCGTGGGGTTCCTAAGACGCAGTTGCTCGGCGATGTCGGCGCGGACGCGCTCCGTGGCCGTTGCCGTGTACGCGTGGACGCTGGCCTGCGGAAAGCGGCTCTTTAGGTCCGCGAGCCGGCGGTATTCCGGCCGGAAGTCGTGTCCCCAGTGGCTGATGCAGTGGGCCTCATCGATGGCGAATGCGCGCACCTGCAGCCGCTCGATGAGCTGAAGGAACCGCGGCGTGAGCAGGCGCTCGGGCGCCACAAACACCAACCGGTATAGACCGGCGGAAATCCCGGCTTCGGTCTTCCGCAGGGCGTCGGGCGGCATGCCGCTGTACAGGGCTCCTGCCGAATAGCCGCATTCACGCAGTCCATCGACTTGATCCTTCATCAGCGAGATGAGCGGCGAGACCACGATGTCCGTTCGTTGCGCCAGCTCGGCAGGGACCTGGTAGCACAACGACTTGCCGCCTCCCGTCGGCATGACAACGAGCGAGTCGCGCCGCTCCAGGCCCGCCCGAATCGCTTGCTCTTGGAGCGGACGCAGTTCGGAGAAGCCCCAGTAGCGGCGCACTATGTCAAGGATGTCGGCGGTCGACCAGTTCCTGGTTTGGCTCATGGCATACTCACCGTGATATGAACACCGTTATTTCATATTTGCGCGATTGCGAAAATGAGAAAATATACCGCCATAGAAAAAAATCCGTTACTGCCGATATACTCGCTTAAAATTTGAGGCAAACGGCGCGAGAAGAGGACGGGATGCGGATCGCGCTCCGCCATGTAGCCGCCTCCGTGAAACAAGGCAGCCACGCGATGCGAGATTTTTGGGAGAGGTCGGTAATTACAATCAGGTCGGCTTAAATTTCGGCAGCCACACATCCTTCGACGCTTGCTCGAAGATTACGGAAACCTTCATTCCAAGCTTCACGTCTTCGACCGGGCAGCCGATGATGTTGGTGATCACGCGCGGGCCTTCGTCCAGATCGACCCAGGCGACGACGTAAGGAATGTCATTTTGAAACGCTTGCGACGCCGCGCGGCCGGCGATCTGGCGGATCACGGTGAATGAATAAACTTCGCCCTTCCCGCTCATTGCTGTCCACGCGATTTTTTCACTGCCGCATTCGTTGCATGCCGGACGGGGAGTCCACACCCAGGCATTACAGGCCTGACAGCGCTGCATCACGAGCTTTTGTTGCGCCGCCGCATCCCAAAAGGGCTTCGCTTCGGTGGTGATTGCCGGTATCGGTTTTCTAACGTCAACTTCAGCCATAGCGATTACGCTTCGTTTCCTAGAACGGCCACCGCGCAGCAGCCGAGATTTTTACCATAGGGTAGAACACCGAGCCCGCTGACGAGACCGGTCTTCGCATCCGGCACTTGGCGGTCGCCGCCCTCGCCGCGCAGCTGGCGCACGGCTTCGATGATGTGCAGCGTGCCGCCGGCGGTCGACGGCTGGCCGCAGTTAATCATGCCGCCGCTGGTTTGGATCGGCATTTGGCCTTTGAATGTAAAATCGGTTCGTTCGTAATAACTCACGTCCCCTTTGGCGCAGAAGCCAAGATCTTCGATCTGCAAATAGACCACCACGATGTAGTCGTCGTAAAGCTGGAGAAAGTTTATCTCGTTATGTTTGACGCCGGCCATTTCCATGGCGACCCGGCCGGCATCCTTAACCCCCATCACAAGCGCGTCGGAGCCCGCGCGCGGGCCGTAGGATGGATTGCTCCGTTCGCCGAAGCCTTTGACGTAGACCGGCTTCTTGCGCAGCGTTTTGGCGCGTTCCGGAGCAGCCAGGATGTAGGCCCTGCCGCCGTTCGCGGGAATGACACAGTCGAGCAAGCGCACCGGGTCGGCGACCAGGCGCGACTCTTTGTAGTCCTGAATCGTGATCGGCTTTCGCAAATACGCCAGCGGGTTCAGGCTCGCGTGATAGCGGCCGGCGACGGCGATCTTACCGAAGTGATCGAGCGTTGCGCCATACTGATGCATATAGCGCCGCATCACCATGGCGATCTTGCTGTTCGGTCCCATGGTGCCGTAGGGGATTTCCCAGTCGCGCATGTCGCCCGGCTGGATACCGCCGCCCCAATGCTCCGAGAATGGCGCTGCAGCGCCGATGACCAGCGCGATGTCAATCAAACCGGAGTTGATCGCCGCGGTCATTCCGCCCAGAAGCGAAACCGCGCCGGCTCCGCCGGTGGCGCCCCCGAGAAGAAAGCCCGGCGTAATGCCGAGAATCTCGGCGACCTCTTCGGGCCAAAAGGGTTGCGGGTACGCCGTGGGGATCGTGACGCCGAGACCCTGGCCCTGAAAGTCTTTCAAGCTGAGACCCGCATCTTCACAGGCCAGACGCATCGCCCAAGCAAGATACTCCGCGCTCGACTTCCGTGGCTCTCCGGGCTTGGACCCGAGACGATCTGTCGGCGTCTCGCCGATGCCGACAATGGGGGCCTTATTTCGAATGCTCATAAACGCAGAACCTGCATGCGAAACGGATCATAGGTCAGAGAAATCTCGATTACAATCGAAAATATTTTGCCGGCGCATCCCCTACTATGGCGAACGAGGATGCCGCACCCCACTGGGACCGGCACGTTGTCGGATTTCCTGAAAAACCCTAAGAATGCTTCGACTCGGCTCAGCACGAACGGAAAATCTCCAACAAATTTCAACGCCTCCTCCGTTCGTCCTGCCTGCCCTGAGTTCTGTCGAAGGGAGGCACTCAAAGGATGAACGGAGGATTTTTCAGGAGAATCTTTTCGTTACACGCAGGAATGCTTTCGGTGGGTGTTTGGCCGTCGCGCCACCGCCTGGCGCCCGAGATAGGCTGCCGGTTGTTAGTTAGGGAGATAGGCCGCCGAACTCGGCAGCGTTTGTCGACCACACGGACCTTGACAGGTAGGGGTAAGTTGGGGATATTGCGACCGATTCGTGTTTGAAACTAGAGCCATCTTAGGAGGGCTCGCCGCATGGCAGGATTTTTTGTCGATGAACCCTTCAACTTTTCAACCCTTCAACCATTCAACCGAGGGGGAGACACGGGATTCGACGCTACCGGCCTTTTCGCCGCCTAAACGGCTCACTTAGTAGTTGATTTCCGCCATTCTCTTGTCCTGACTCTTGACCTTCATACGGCTCTGCCGTACAATGCACTGTGTTCAGCTTCGTTGAGACCCGGCTCTTTACTCGCCTTGTTCAAGAATACCTGGATGACGACGAGTACCGTGAGCTTCAAAAGGTCTTGATTGATAATCCTGAAATCGGAAGTCTCATTCCCGGCTCAGGTGGCATACGCAAAGTTCGCTGGCGCGCGCCAGGACGAGGGAAGCGTGGGGGGTATCGCGTGATCTACTATGCCAGGGTAAAGCAGGGTGTAATCTGGATGCTAACGATGTATCCGAAGAATGTGGCTGAGGACATTCCACACCACGTTTTGGGGCAAATTCGAAAGGAGGTCGAAGATGGCTAAATCCAAACGCAGTATCGGACTAGAGATCCTTGAAGGCCTTCGTGAAATCAAGCGCGGCGAGTATGGCCGCGTGATCAACGTTCCCGAGGTCGCAAGTATTCGCGAAAGGACTGGACTTTCTCAAGCGCGATTTGCGCAGTTACTCGGCGTTTCAGTTCGTACTCTGCAGGACTGGGAGCAGGGTCGTCGAGCCCCCTCCGGTGCTGCAAGGACTTTGCTTGTTATTGCGAGCAAGAATCCTCGTGTATTACTCGACGTGGCTTAAGTGGTGGCGCGAAATCCAACTTAGGCTTGACCCGACATAGCGGGTCAGCCTCGAAGTTAGGCGGCGGGATGCGACGAATGGCCACGGACAAAAGATGGAAGCGTGACCTACACGCCCTGGACGAGAACGGAATGCTCCTGTGTAATCCTCGCGACAGGGAAGCCGCCCACCGAGCCGAAGTAAAAGGCGTCGCGACCGCCAATCGCGCCGCGGTGACGTGCCGGAAGTGCATCTCGTTGCTGTACAAGCATGACAAAGGTTCGTAGGATGGGTTGAGTCCTTCAACTTCGCTGCTCAGGATAGACTCCAGCGATACCCATCATGCGAACGATGGGTTCGTCGCTCCGCTCCTTAACCCACCCTACGCAAAGCACGTCCTCAACGCTGTCGAGGCGCGAATCTGTAGGGACGGATTTGAAACCCGCCCCTACATCAGCATTCCGGCTCGCTCTAGCCAGCCGCGGACTAAATGGGTTCAATGAAATTGTTCAGAAAGTCATCGCGCCCTCAGGCGCGTCCAAATCGAACACATTCGCGACGGAGCTGATCATGTTGTAGTGACTGACAAGCCCGACCGTTTCGACGAGCCGCTCCGGACCGAGCTGGGCGAGCGCGCGGGAGAATAAATCGTCAGACAAGCGCCGCACGCGCAGCAAACTGCGGGCGACGTCTACCATTAAGCGCTCGCGCTCCGTCAATGCATCGAGCGATCCGTTGGCGCGTAAAGCCTCGATCGCTTCGGGACGCACGCCTGCCTGGCGGGCGCGAATCTCGTGCCGGCTCCACGGAAACCGCGCTCCCAGCTCGCGGGCGCTCGCCAATATCACCAACTCTTTGTCTTTGCTATCGAGCATCCCATCGTGCCGGAAGTAGTTTTCCCCGGCGGAAAAGTGCTCCGCCATCATCGGCGCGTAAATGAGAATACCGTACGACAACTTGCGAGATAAAATTCCCAGGCAGGTCTTAACTGCTTGCGTTCGTCCGACTGCTACGGCATACGATTCCTGGAATGGCTGATATGCTCGAACGTCAGTGAGAAGACATAGTCCTATGACCGCCCCCGAGACTCAGTCGCCGCTCGACGCCGCACGAAAGCTGGTGCCCATGATCCAATCGTGCGCCGATCAGATCGAGGCCGGCCGGGAGCTGCCGCAACCGCTCTTCGAGGCGTTGGCCGACGCCGGCTTGTTCCAGTTGGCGCTTCCGCGCGCCCTGGGCGGCGCGGAGATCGACTTACCGACCTACGTCCAGGTGCTCGAGGAGATTGGGAAAGCCGACGCGAGCACCGGCTGGGTTGTCAATCAGTGCGCGATTTTCGCGACCTACGCGGCACGGATGCCGTCCGACGTCGCTCGCTTGATCTGGATCGACACGCCACGCAGCGTCGTCGCCAACACGCCCCTCCCAACGGCCCAGGCAGTCGTGGTGCCGGGTGGATACCGGGTTACCGGCCGCCAGGGCTTCAGCTCGGGTTGCCGGCATGCCCCCTGGCTGGCAGCGCGAGCCCACATATTTGAGAACGGCCGACCCAGGCTCAAGGACGGCCAACCCGAGGAGCGGTACCTGTTCGTGCCGGCAGCCGAGGCCGCCCTGCTAGACACCTGGCATGTCCGGGGCATGCGCGGCACCGGGACTTACGACTTCGCCGTTAGCGATGTCTTCGTGGCCGCAGAACGCACGATTCTCCAGGCCGGCGCTCCCCTGCTTGAGACCGGACCGCTCTACCAAATTCCCCGGAGCTTGCTCTTCGCCTCGGGCGATGCCGCAGTGGCACTGGGGGTGGCCCGCTCCTGCCTCGCCGCGTTCTTCGAGCTGGCCGGTTCCAAGAAGCCGCGGGCCATGCAAGCAACGCTCCGCGATCAGCCGATGGTTCAAGCCGCCGTCGGGCAAAGCGAAGCTCACGTCCGATCCGGACGGGCGTTCCTGAGCCACGCGGTCCGTGAGCTCTGGACCGAAGCAACCGCGACCGGCGCGGTTACGCAGGACAAGCGCGCAGGCCTGCGCCTCGCAACCACGCATGCGATTCGGCTGGCGGTCCAAGTCGTCGACACGCTCTATAATGCGGCCGGCGTAACGGCGATCTACGAGGGAAACTTGATGCAGCGCCACTTCCAGGACATTCACGTGATTAGCCAGCATATGCAGGCGCGCCTCTCCCACTACGAGCTGGTCGGGCAACACTTGCTAGGCCTGAAAGTCGAGCCGACGAGACTCTAGTCAGCGGCGCATGGCGACCGAAGATAGGCTTCGGATTGTTATGGAGCTAGCCCGCCGAACTCGGCAGCGTTTGTCGCCACAACGGATTTGACAGGTTGGATTAAGTGAATGATATTTCGAGCCATTCGCGTTTGAAAAGCAGAGCCGCGTAAGCAGATAGACCGACCTGCGTTTCTCACAATCTGAAGCAGCTCACTTAATAGTTAGCCTGCGCAAGGAAACGATTTAATCGCGTGCTTACGGCTTGCCGCGCGCTCGACGACTGGCCTATGATGGCCTCGGGTTCCGCGCGAGGGAGCGCGGCCGCGCTTTCAGTCAATCCGCAGGATAGTCCTGCAAGGGAGGAAACCATGAAAATCCGCACTACATTTGTGCTGAGCATCATCGCAGGGTTCGGGCTTGGAGCCGCCACAGTCGGCGTGATTCATCCACAGGCCAAGCCCCCGGTGTTTGTCGTTGCCGAGATCGATATTACCAATATGGACGCCTACATGAAGGAGTTCCAGCCGAAGGCGGCTCCGGTGGTCCAGAAATACCGCGGCCGGCTCCTTGCGGCCAGCGCGAACGTCACAGCGCTCGACGGTCAGCGCCCCTCGCGCGTCGCGGTACAACAGTGGGAGAGCATGGACAAGGTAAAAGCTTGGTTTGGCTCGGCTGAATACAAGGAGATTCGCAAGATCGGTGACAAGTACGCAAAGTTTCGCATCTACGCGATTGAAGGCCGTCCGCCGCAATAGCGCGTCTTTCGGTCATTTTGACGCAGGCTAACGGCCCACCCCACCCGGACGCGCGTGTAAGCGCCGTTCCCCATTATATTGTCATCGCTGGCGCGCCCCGGTGGCTGGGAACGTTAGGCGACTTTCGATGCATATGCTAGGATACCGCGGTGCCAACGGTTTTGAGGAACGGTCCTTACCGCGTGTATTTCTTCAGCCACGAACCGAACGAACCTCCTCACGTCCACGTGGACCGCGACGATCTCTCGGCAAAGTTCTGGCTTGAGCCGTTGGCGCTCGCGCGGAATTTCGGGTTTCCACCGAGGGAACTCCGCAGAGTCAGAACGCTGATTGAAGAGAATAGAGAAGAACTATTGGAGGCATGGAATGGGCATATTGGCGCTAAACGCTGACGAACGGGTGCGAGATGT
The DNA here is from genome assembly GCA_050735755.1 of Binatia bacterium. Lineage (GTDB taxonomy): Bacteria > Desulfobacterota > Binatia > UBA9968 > UBA9968 > DATMAM01. The sequence goes on along the minus strand of JBOHVR010000274.1, from coordinate 4,697 downwards.
GCGCGTCTCGGAAGACACGCTGACGGTCGATTTGAAGGATGGTCGTACTATTTCCGTGCCTTTGGTTTGGTATCCGAGACTGTTAAGCGGGACACCGAAAGAACGATCGAATTGGAAGGTGTGCGCCGCAGGTTACGGCATTCACTGGCCTGACCTTGACGAAGATCTCAGCACAGAGGGTTTATTGCGCGGTGTGCCGGCACCAGCGAGTTCCGCACGTCGCCTAACCAACCGCTCCAGGCGACGGCCAAAAGCCCGCCGCGCCTGAGAGGAAACGTTAGGCTTGGAGCGTTATGCAATCGCGCACCTGATGATGGAAACGCAATGACTCTGAACCTCACAGCATTACGCCCGGAGTTCGTCGTTCAAGTCTCGGATCGCCGCCTCACCTCTGTTTCCAGCTCGGGTTCCACTCAGGTCGATGACGATGACGCAAACAAAGCAGTGATCCTGAGCTGTTCAGACTCATTGCCACCCGGTTCCATCCACTAGGAGAACACCCTCATAACTCTGCGCCGCACGCCGTATGGTATGAAAGTGGACGCAACTTTGCTGTAAAAGGTGTCGATCACCTGACTGGTGGTCAGTACAGTCTTGTTTTCGGTGGAGACGCTTGTCGATTTGCAGTCCGCCCAATGCTGGGTCCTGAACACCCTCCATCTGACACGATTATCTCCAGTTTCAATTTGCGGTTTACGAACGCGAAATACCATACGGATCCAGTGACCGACGCCGGGCTTATAAAAATTGTCAGCGATTTACCCTAGTGTTGGCGGCAACACACTTGTCGCCTAACACCGGCTTGAGACGGATCTTCGGTCCCGCTTGCTTCGCTCGCTGGCCTCGTCCGCTCAGCCTTGCGTTAGCGGTCACGAACTCCTGATATGCTACGGACCAACAATGTACCGGCTTGGAAGAAAGCCGGTAACACAGATCGATGGACCGAGATACTATTTCGAGCACTAGCATCACGTGTTGCGAAGCGTTGGCGGTTCGTGTCTTTTCGGGGTAATGGCGGTGGGGAGTGGCGTGGCATCGTTGACGTGCTAGCTATTCGCAAGGACACGTCTCATTCGACTCACGAGCTTTTGAAATCTGGTGATCTATTTGATGTCGTTTTGGTCCAGATGAAAGGTGGTTCCGCTCGGATGCCAAGCGCAACGGAAATACAACGTTTGACCGCCGTCGCGAAACGTTATCGTGCCAAGCACATTGTCCTGTTCGCCTGGAAACGCGGAGAAACCTGTTGTTTTTACAGGTTAACTAAGGGGAAGTGGGCTCTATCGAGTTCCAGAGAGATTTTCGGGTAAGCGCTAACAAACGGCTTGAGAAGGATCGTCGGACCCGCTCGCTGCGCTCGCTGGTCTGGCCCTCCGTTAGCCTTGTCTATGTCGATAGAGGAGCGTGAAAAATTACTGTGACCGTGTTAGGGTACTTTCCTGAGAATGAGTCTGAAGTTCGAATGGGACCACAAGAAAGCAGCATCCAACCTTTCCAAGCACGGCGTGTCGTTCGACGAGGCTCTCACTGTCTTTGGCGATCCGCTGGCCAGGATATTTGACGACGAGGACCACTCAATAGCAGAGCAGCGCGAGATTATCATTGGGCATTCGGTGAAAGAGCGCTTACTGGTTGCGTGCTTTACGTCGCAGGGCGAGTCAGTTAGAATTTTGAGTGCGCGAAAGGCAACCAGGAAAGAACAAAGGGACTATGAAGAAAACGTCAAGTCGTAGGGGATCAAGGCAAGAGGACATGCGACGGGAGTATCGGTTCGACTACCGCAAGTCTCGCCCGAACCGTTTTGCGCCCCTGATGAAGGCCGGGACAGTTGCGGTCGTGTTGGACCCGGACGTTGCCAGCGTATTTCGATCCCCGGAGTCAGTGAATTCCCTGCTGCGGTCGGTGATAAGCGCACTTCCCAAGCACACCAAGTCGCAGTTGAAGTCGGGCTAACTTCCCGCTTAAGCCGACGCTGGGAGACTGTTACAGGAGGGGTCAGCCAACGGCCGCGCGGCTTAGCGGAAGCGTTATTCGGAATTGGATCTATGACGTAAGCGAGTCGATGAAGTGATACGCGACGACCTCTTGTCCGCCGATGCGGTCATAGCATTTTTCCTCCTTAGACTAAAGACGCTCGACCTAGTTTTAGGTTTTCATCAGCCTCATCCAGGCTGAAAAAACATCCTCACAGCTCCGAGTAAACGGTCTCTTTTGTATTGCGAAACGTGAAAGGTGAGCGGGTTTGTTCTCTACGTTCGACTTTTTAAGTCGCGCTTTCTAATTTCTTCAACCCAGCGAGAACTTTCTCGGCCGTGATCGGCAGCTCGCGGATGCGAACGCCGGTGGCATCGTAAACGGCATTCGCAATCGCCGCCGCGACGGGCACCAGCGGCGGCTCGCCCAACGCCTTGGCGCCATAGGGCCCGACCGGGTCGGGCCGGTTGAGAAAAACCGGCTCGATGACGGGCACATCGATCAGATTGGGAATTTTGAAGCCGTCCAGGTTCATTGTTATCGGCGCGCCACTATCGGGATCGAGCGGAATTTCTTCCATCAGCGCATAGCCGAGTCCTTGAACCACTCCGCCCACGATCTGGCCATACGCCGCTTCCGGATGGATGATCCGTCCGGAATCGTGGACCGCCACATAGCGGAGAACTCTGATCACACCGCTTTCCGGATCGACCTCGACTTCCGCGAAATGAGCCGCGAAAGAGTTGATGATATGGGTTTTGCTTCCCGCTCTGAGGCTCCCCTTTCCAACCACAACGCGGTTCTCCCGCCGCGCGACGACGTGACCGACGGGGATGCGGTGATCGGCATCGCTGCGCGCGAACACAATGCCGTCGCGAATCTCCAGTTCGTTGATCTCGACCTCGAGCAAATGTGAGGCGGTTTCGACGATCTGCCGCTTGGCGTCCTCGGCTGCTTGCAGCGCCGCTAATCCCGAGGTGAAGGTCGTCGTGCTTCCCGAGGTGCTGTGGGCATACGGAGTGGTTTCGGTGTCGGCGAATATCCCTTTGATGTTCTCAAATTTGAGTCCCAGTGTCTCGGCGGCGATCTGCGTCAAAATCGTCCAGGCACCCTGGCCAATCTCCATCGTGCTCATAAAAAGTTCGGCCGTGCCGTCGGCTTTCACTTTGACGACAGCGGACGAATTGTTTTGACCCGTTTTGTAGATGCAGGCGGCCATTCCCATCCCGCGGTGCTTGCCATTGACCAGCAACTTTCTGGGCCCCTTCGGACGAGTCTTCCAGCCGATTCTTTTGGCGCCCTCTTCCAGACATTCGGCCAGATAGTTGCTCGAAAATGCAATGCCGCCCTCGATCGGTTGCGCCGGAACGATCTCGCCGGGCGGCGTCCGCCGGCTGCCCGGCTGCCCATCCGGCCGCACATGATTGCGCTTTCTAAACTCCAGTGGGTCCATGCCAAGACGCTCGGCAGCCTCGTCCGCCAGCGATTCGAGAGCGAAGTGGGCCTGGGGCGCGCCCAGACCGCGATACGAACCTGCCACCGGCGCGTTCGTGAACGCAACTTTGCCCTCGAAACGAGCGTTTGCGGTCGTATAGAGATAAGTCAGCCCATGGCCGAGGCGCTGCGCCACTCCGAATCCCGGCGCGTACGGTCCGGTATTTAAAACGCTGCTCGCGTCGATCGCGGTGACCGAACCATCGCGCTTCATGCCCATCTTAATTTTAGTCACGGTAGCGTGGCGCCATTTGCCGAAGGCCAACTCCTCCTCACGCGTGTAACCGATGCGCACCGCCTGTCCCGCCTTTTGCGCCGCCAACGCGGTGATCACGCCGAGCCGCGACTCGTCCTTGCTGCCGAAGCCCGCTCCCATATATAGGCCGATGACACGCACGTTCTCGTGAGAGCGCCCGAAGACTTTCGCCAGGCGGTTGCGATCGCCGTGAACGTGGCGGCTCGACTTCCAGACCATCAGGCGCTCGCCTTCCCATTGCGCCACGCAATAACGCGGCTCGAGAGAGAGCGGGCTTGTGGACTGCGTTCGATACGTCCCCTCGATCACAAAATCGGCTTGCGCCATGCCGGCTTCCGCGTCGCCCCGCTCAAACAGAATCGGCTCTCTGCCGGCCACGTTGCTGCCGCCGCCCCGGACAAGAGGCGCACCGGATGCGACCGCCGCCTCCGCATCCAGCACAAAAGGAAGCTGCTTGTATTCGACTTCGATCTTCCCCAGCGCCTCCTCGGCGATCTCGAGCGTGTCCGCCGCAACGGCCGCTACCTCGTCGCCCACGTGACGCACGATTGGGTTCAAAACGTAGACCGGGGCAACGGGATCCGGCAGAGTGTCGTCCCCTTCTTCAAATGGAATTGCAGGAGCATCCTTAAACGTCACGATCGCGCGCACGCCCGGCAATGCTTCTGCTTTCGCTGTGCCTATGTGGAGGATCTCAGCGTGCGCATAGGGGCTCCGCAGAATTTTTCCCTGCAAAGCCTCGACCTCCAAAAAATCAGCCGAATACCTCGCCTCGCCGGAGAGTTTCGCATGCGCGTCCACACGCACGGGAGAATGCCCCACGATCCCGAGCGCAGTTTTGGAACGCGCGTCAACAGTTTTCATGAATTTCCACCTCGTGTGATCTCAACTCTCGGCACGTTGGGTAGCGGGGAATTTTAAGCCGACACGACAGTCAGATTCTTCGCTCCGCTCAGAATGACATCTATTAAGG
>JBOHVR010000273.1:0-4840 GCA_050735755.1 Binatia bacterium | reverse complement strand
GGCCCGTAGTCGCCGGCGCGCCAATGAAATGGGCGCTGGTCCCGGCGAGCAAGGCGCCCGCAGGCATCAAACCGCGATCGAGCATGTAGATGCTCATGACCCTGCCTCGAAGTCGATCGGGAATAGTCAGATGCAGCAGGGTATTGACCGTGGCATTGAACATCACCTGGCAGCTGCCCACACCGACCAGTGACAGCAGCGCCAAACGAAAAGACGTGGTCTGGGAAAATATCACCAGGAAAATGCCGAGCAATATAACGGCGGTGAGCATCAAGAGGCCCTGCCGTCTGACCCGGCCGGCGATAGACGCCATAGTCAATAATGCGAGCAGACCGCCGACTCCGGGCGCCGCCATCAACATGCCGAGCCCGGCGGGCCCGACGCCGAGCACGTCCTTCTGAAAGATCGGCATCAAAGTTTGATACGGCACCGCGAGCAGCCGGGGCACCAGCGCGCTCAGTATCAGGGCCAAAACCAGGCGGTTCGACCACACGTAGGCGAGCCCTTCTTTCATGTTCGCCAGCATCGATGACTGGCGCGCCTGGGACGGCGTTCGAGGAACCACCATGCGATAGATCAAGGTGAGTACGCCCGCGTAAGCGACGGCTTGGACAAAAAAGTTTGCCCCCGCGCTGAACAGGGCGATGAGCAAACCGCCGAAAGACGGCCCTATGACTTTCATCGCGTTGTTGGCGACCGAGTTGAGCGCCACGGCGTTTACCAGGTCTTCCTTAGGGACGACGTTGGGAATCAGGCTTTGGCGCACCGGATCGGAGAACGACCATGCGATGCCCGTGGCCAGGGTGAAGACAAACAGATGCCACGGCGCCACATGCCCTGTCGCCGCCAGCAACCCCATGAGCAAGGCGGTGGCAAATAGAAACTGCTCGGCCAGGAGCAACAGCTTACGCCGGTCGACGCGATCGGCAACGACGCCCGCGATGGGGCCCGCGATGAGAAAGGGTATGGAGCGCGCGCCGTTCAGCAGTCCGAGCAGGATCGAAGAACCCGTCAGGTCATACATCATCCAGCCCAAGGTTACCTGTTGGATCCACTGGCCGGCCCCCATCAGCAGCGTCCCGCTCCAAAGGTAGCTGAAATTTTTGTGTTTCAGGGAAGCAAAGGTTTTAAACTTGAATCCCTTGGTCTCCGACTTGACCTCGCTTCGCAGCTCCGTCAATGCAGTCTTTCCATGAAGTGAAATGTCTCTTTGTGCTTGTGTACTTGGGATCCTAAGGATAACACGCGATGCGAGGTTGACGCCAGCAAAGTTGCGGGCAAACAACAAGATACGCGAGCGACATGTCGATCCGGATCGGGCTGAGCATAAGAAGGCTGAGGTCAGGTCTTTCCAGGCAACAGTAGATGAGAGCTGGTTATGTCACCGCGTTTGAGATTGGAGTATGCAGGAGCGGTCTATCATCTGACTTCGCGCGGTAACGCTCGCCAGCGGTAACGCTCGCCAGAAGATTGGCAAAAAAGATCATGCAGAAATACACAGAGACAGGGAGAGAGTTAGACTCCGATCCCTTCATTTTCCGCTTGGCTATCAAAGGCCGTCTTGTACAGGCTGTCCAACCGGTGCAGTTGCTCCGGGAGAATCCGGGACGCCCCGAACACGCGACCGCTTCTTCGAGGTGGCGCATCTCCGAGAAACCCACCAGAACCGTGGAGATCTGCTGATGCGTCAGGGCAAACCGGACCGCCACCTGGGCTAGGGTCTCGCGCTCGTGGAGGCGCAAGCTGCTAAGGGCACGCGCCCGGCGGGCGTCGTCAGCCCACGCGCCGCTTTCCGCCGGACCGCCGCGGTTGAGGGGATGGGGCCGGCCGCTACCGCTAAGCGCCCCCGCGGCAACCACCCGCAGGGCTACGACACCGATCCCACGGAGCGCCGCCCGGCTGATAAACAATTTCGCGGCCGCGGCTAGTCCAAGGCTTCGAGCACTTCGTCGGCAAACACGAGGTCCGCCGTCTGGTCTTCTGCGCCGACGCGCTTGGCGAACAACCAGGATCCGTCCCGCGGGTTTTCTACGATCTCGACCTCCGCGCCGTCTTTGAGCCGCAGCCGCGACCCGACCGGCAAGTCCTGAATCATGATCTCCTCGCCCCTGGGACGCCGCGCCGGCCGCGGTGAGCCTGCATCTTGTGTCATAAGAATTTCCCCCTTGGTAGTTTCCCTCTCACGAGCGCCTCGGCCGCGAGCCCGGGTAAATAGGCTAGAAGAAGATGGTCACGTTTTTCGCCAGTAATACGTTCTGGTCCAGGATAATTTTTCGCTTTGCGATCTTCCACTGCTCGTCTGTTTTCTTGAGGACATCCTCGCGTTTGCCGACAAACAGGTCGGTCTCGTCCTCCAAGCGGTTGCGGTAGACCAGCATCCGGCTCTTGACGCGCGCCTCGGTATCCGTCGCCTCGACGATCTGCACGTTGGACACCATATGACACACCCGCGACTGCGGCTCTTCCGCCCAGTGCACGCCGGTGTTGATCTGTTTGACGCGCGAAGTGAGAGTTCTCTTTCCCTCGTCGAACCAGGAGATCTCGCTCTGAGGGCTCGTGAATTCCCGGTCTCCCGACCCGTGCTTCACGTTTCGCCGCATCGGCATGTAATAGTGGATGTCTTCGTCGAGGAGATTGAGCCAGTCGTCGTAGCGGCGTTCGTCCAGCAATTCCGCCTCATGATATAAAAACTCCTCGATCTCGCGGACCAACAACAGATGTTTCAGAGCGTGTTGAGGGTTCATTCCAGCTCCTCCTAGCGGCTGCGCACCGGCTTGGCGTTTTTGGGATAAACGTCATCCCAGCTCGATGCTTCCATAAACTCGAGCCAGCGCGCGAACCGAGCGCGTTGGCCCTGCTCCGACCGGCCCTGGCTGACCTGCCCGGCAACCGAACCATCCGTCCGGACGTGTCCAATTCCCATCTGGTAGTTGTACGGATAGCGGCGGGCTATGGTCCCGACGCTGGCGGCGGATGCATAGTTCCAGTTCTCCATGTCGTCCTGTTCTGTCATTCCGACCGGTCCGCCGTAGCGCATGTGGTAGCGGCGCAGCGCGTCCTTCCCCTCCGGGGGCGTTTTCGCGTCCACCAGGTAGAACCGCCATGCCTCGGTCATTTGCGTTCCGTCGGGGTTCCAGACCACGATAGTCCGGCGCACCCCGCCCGAGAACGAGGCGTTAGGCCAGACGGTGGCGGACCCAGCCTCCAGGCGCTTCTCGCCTTTCCTCCGCCTTTGGCACTCCTGATAGGCGGCCCGAAAATACTCTTCAACGACCGGCGAAGCCGTCTGCCACGTCGGTGTGTAAGGCTCCTCAGGCTGATGGATGGTTACGTGCGCTCCGTGCCCGAGACCTGGAATCGACAGCTCCACCCGCTCCGTTGGCCATGAGCTTTTGGCGCCGTGACGGTCGCCCTCGCCCTGGGGTCCGTAGTCCGCTACATGGGTGGATTTGTGACTGATGGCGTGGGCCGCGTCGCCGCCGAAACTGGTTGCCGGGAATTTCCAGTTCGTCGGCATGCGCCACTTATGAACGCCGAGGACCTCGGTGCCGCCTTCGCGCCCGTCGTCGCCGTCAAAGAGCGGCGCCAGAATCGGTTCGTAGTCGCCGAGCCAATCGAGGAAGGATGGCGCTTTAGGGTCCCAGGTAGCCCATATCGAGCCTTTGTAGTTCGCTAGTTGCGCGACTTCGACGAGGCCCCATTGCGATTTGTCGAGCGCCTCGTGGTACGCCTCCTTAAAATGGGGCACGCCTACAAGTTTGCCTTCGGTGTCATAGCTCCAGCCGTGAAATGGACATGTGAACAGGATCGTGTTGCCTTCGTCGTAACGACACACCTTCATTCCTCGGTGGCGGCAGGTGTTTAAAAATACATGCAGTTGCTGATTTCGCGACCGCACGAGGATCACCGATTCCTCGCCCATGCGGGAGACAAAAAAGTCCCCCGGCTTTCGCACCTGGCTCTCGTGACCGACAAACAGCCAGGCGCGAGCGAAGATTTGCTCTTGCTCGAGCTTGTAGATATCGTCGTTGACGAACACCTCCCTGTTGATGAGACCGTGGTCCAGGTCAATGAGTCCGCGTAGCGCACCCTGCCTCAAGGTCATGAATCCGGACGCCTCCTTTTCGCAATAATTTCCGCTAGTGCCCCCTGCCCTTAAGTTATCGCGGAGGAACGCGGTTGCAGATTAATTCCGCCTTCTTCCACCGGCATGAGCTCGAGAAGGGCCTGCTCATCGATATGCCGGCCTCAATAGGAAATCATAACGCACTTACATCCTCAACCAAAACTCCCAAGCACACTCACTTTGTGATAGCGCCCCGATCGCTCCCGCGCACGTTCGGAGAAGGGGGAGTGCTTCTGGGGGCTACCATCGGGAATTTGCAGGTAGCGGAACAGAACGAATCTCCGGGAGGGTACTGTCGCGTTCTCTCACGTTTCGCCAATTCTCGAAAGGTCGAAAAGCTCCACTTTCATGTTTTCTCAATTGCGAAAATACGAAACTATGACCGGAAAGCTCCACGGCGGCGGCGCTGCGTCAGCTCACAGGCTGCGAATAGAGCCGCCCCGAGCGTGAACGGAACCAGGAAGTAAATAAAGCGAAAAACGACAAGAGCACCGATCACGGATACCTCGGGCAGCACGTGAATAACCACGGCCTCGAGCACCCCAAGCCCGCCGGGCACGTGGCTGACAATGCTTGCGACGTTGGCGAGAACGTAAACCGTGGCGACGGCGAAATATCCGACGCTGACGGTCGCGGGGAACAGCTCGTACAAGGCCGCCGCGACGAAACAGAAGTCCATTGTGCCAATGGAAATCTGCGCCAACGCGAGCTTGA
>JBOHVR010000272.1:0-2150 GCA_050735755.1 Binatia bacterium | reverse complement strand
AATATACCCGTAAGTGATTTGCCCGAGACGCACATCGCCGCCGACATCGACATTCCAGGTGTCGTGATTGGAATTGACATAGTTGTGATGCCCGTGCGGCTGATAGGGAACGCCTTCCGGCGAGCGAAAATGGACTCTGCACGGCACGGGTTTTGAAGAGTCCTCATCCAACACGGTCGTGTGCACCCAATTCCGGCCGCGGTCGAGAAGCTCGATTCGAAGTCTGGGCGTTGGCTGCACAACACCCTTGTTTTCTATCTCACCCCAATTAGCTGTCCCTAACACGGCTTCATCCTGTTTCACGGTCAAAGTGGCTGAAGGCGTGGCGGCGACCTCGACATAGATCGGACTGCTGCGAGAATTTTGCGCTTCGCCCCAACCTTTCATCGCGTCGCCAAGAAATTTCTCTTGCGATTCTGGTAATGCGTAAGGGTAGGTGGCGAGCCCGCGATCCACCTGGACTTCGATATTGAATTTTTTCGCTGCGTCCTCAGCTTGCGGCAGCATGATCTTTAGCTCCCTGCGCCCCGTGCGGAGAAAGGGCTGCTCGTCGACGTAGCCGAGAGTAATCGCGGCAATGATAAATTCGGGTCCTTGCGGGACAACTTCGAAGGCTTTTATAGCTAGGTCCGGACGGGGGTTCGTCCATGTCCACAGGTAGTAAGCGCGCGGCGGGGTTCGTACGATTTCTTCTTGCCGGCGGCCCGCCTCGTCCCAAGCTCCGCGCTCGCGCGGATACAGGCGCGGCTTGTCGTCGGAAATAGCGCGAAAGGGCAGCACTGGAAGAGTCCAGATGCTTTCAGGGATAATCGAGATCTCGAAGCGTTCCCGAATCGGAACGCTGACCGAACTGCCGTCAGCATAATGAAACACGTAGCTTGCGATCAGCTTGCCTGGAAGCCCGCCTTTCGCCAGATCGGATTCTAACAGGCGATGTGCAACGATGACGTGCCGCGCCGCTCGCTCAATCGGCACGATCGCCGGTTCACGGCCAAACTGATCTCCCCGGGCCACAAAGCAACGCTCGCTGTTTCCGGCTCGGCTTCCAACTAAAAAGGGCAAACCATGAAACATCTGGGGCCCGATCGGAGCATCGGCTTGTTTGCCCAAGACGTCCAATCCGGCGTTGCAGATGTAGGTAAGGTCTACTGCTTCGTAATCAGGCATGTTCCCTCGATGTGGCGGACGGCCGCGGAGCCGACGACGCCACAGGCGACTTCGACTCACTTGGCGGAGGCCGTCAAATCCTCGTAGCGAAGTTGTGCCCACGGATAACTCGACGGGCTCTGTGTCATTCCCAGTTGAACACACGTCTCGGCGAAGCGAATGCCGACAGCTTTTGTGTTTAAGACCGGGACCCCTACTTCGCGCTCGAGATCCTTAGGCGAAACCAACGTCGGAAACACCGCTCCTCCGAGAGGAATGACGCACCCCGCGCCGGTTCTTTTGGTCGTTGCGCGTATGGCCTCGGCGGCGCGCGCAAATATCTCGCCTACGCGCTTCTCGGCGCTTTCGTCGTAGAGCCCGACGGCGGCAATATCCTTTACGAAGCTTTGCATGCCGTAGGACTGAACGATTTGCCACGTGTAGGCGATATGCTCCTCGAGCGGCACGATGATCGCGACCGAGTTTGAAAGCGTCATGGCGGTGTGAAGAGTCGCGCGCAACACGCCAATGACAGGGATGCGCACAGTATGGCGCGCCGCCTCGACGCCGGGGTCGAACGTATTGCTCTGAACCACTGCGTCGTAGCCATTCTTCTCCGCCCAGATGATCTTACGAATAATCGCGGGGGTTTGAAGCACGTGGTAAATTCCCGGCACCTCGTTGCGCGCCACGAGATCGAGCGAAAGCTTGGCCCCGGGATAGTCGTCGGGAAAGCATAAATCAACCTGCGTGCCCGGGGAGGCGTAAGCGTTGAGTTGCGACCGGACTTTGTCGTTTCTTTCCTTGGCCTTTGGGTTTTCCGGCAGATGGCTAAGAAACATGATTCGCATTTCTGGCTGTCCCCCTTTCTATGTCATCTAGACCGTTATGCGAAGCGTAACGGGGATTTTGTTCTTGTTGTTTTCCTCAGGCGGCCTTGAGACCGACGACACGGAGTAGTTGGTCGAGGCTCTTGATAACGTTCTGATACAGGCGATCGAGTT
>JBOHVR010000271.1:0-4390 GCA_050735755.1 Binatia bacterium | reverse complement strand
GTTGAGCCTCGTGTTTGGGGAGTCAAGCACTGGATCAACGCCTTCCAGCGGCCGGGCCTGCTCCGCTCTCTGGGCAACTCGCTACTGATTTGGTCTTTGACGGTGGCTACCAGCTTCCCGCTCGGAGTCGCCATCGCCTGGATCCTTGCGCGCACCAAAATCCCTTTCAGCCACACTTTGGAGTTTCTGTTCTGGGTTTCTTACATGGTGCCCAGCCTTCCGACCACTATTGCGTGGATAACCCTATTGGACCCGGACATCGGCTTGATCAACATGGCGCTCACCAAGCTCTCGTTTTTCGAGCAGGGCCCTTTCAACATTTTCAGCGTTCCCGGCATCGTTTGGGCCAATCTCATGGGACACGGCATCGCCATCAAAGTAATGCTTCTAACCCCGGCCTTTCGCAACATGGATGCCAGCTTGGAGGAGGCCGCGCGGGTTGGGGGCGCGAGCAACTTGATGACTTTATTCAGAATCACTCTTCCTTTGATGATTTCACCGATGACTCTGGTCTTTGCTCTTCAACTCCTCCGTGTTTTCCAGTCTTTTGAGACCGAATACCTGCTCGGAATGCCCTTTGGTTTCTATGTCTACTCCACCAAGATCTATGCGCTCGTCCGCGATCAGATCCCGAACTATGGCGAGGCGACGGTATTGGCCAGCATTACGCTGTTGATGATCGGACTCATTATTCCGCTGCAGCGCTGGATCCTGCAGCGGCGCCGTTACACGACCATCACGGGAAGCTTCCGGCCCGGGCTTATCGACCTTGGGCGATGGAATTACGTCGCCTTCGGCCTCATTGGATCGCTTCTCGCGCTGCTCACCATCGGACCCCTGTTCGTCCTGCTGCTGGGGAGCTTCATGACCCGGATAGGGTACTTCGTGCTCGGCTTCACCCTCGACCACTGGAAGCTCGTCTTGAGTGATCCGGTGTTTTTAAAGGCGCTACGCACGACGCTGGCTCTCGGCACCACTGCGGCTATCGCCAGCCCGCTGCTATTCTCAATTATCGCCTACATCCTGGTGCGCACGCGCTTGCCGGGCCGCGGGGCGCTCGATCTGATGGTCTGGTGTTCGGGAGCCATTCCCGGCATTCTCGCCGGGCTCGGGCTTCTGTGGGTGTTTCTCGGCACTCCGGGCCTGAACTTCCTCTTCGGCACCATCTGGGCGCTGATCCTGGTCGTGATCCTGCAGGGCAAGACAACCGGAGTGAACGTCATGAAAGGTGTGTTCGTTCAAGTCGGCGCGGACATGGAAGAGGCCGCGCGCGTGGCAGGAGCGGGCTGGGTCAGAACGTACTTCTACATTTGGCTACCGTTGCTCATGCCGACGCTGATTTTGCTGGCGGTGATGAATTTTGTTAGCGCCGCCGGCGCCACGAGCAGCATCATCCTGCTCGCCTCGCGCGATACCATGACCCTGTCGCTCATGGCGCTTGAGCTTTCGTCGGTCGCCGTCAGCAACCGTGAAGCGGCAAGCATCCTAAGCATCTTCATCATTGTTCTGACGGTTGGCGGAGCCCTCATCATCAGAGCCTACGGCTCGAGGCTCGGCGTCCGCCATGACGCGCCCGCGGGAGCGCCCGGGCTCGCCGGTTCCACGCCTCCCGCTCCGCTTGCTCGCAGCGAAAGGTAAGCGGCCTTTCCAAACTCGAAAACAAGCTACTCGTTGGGCTGTTTGAGCCAGAGCTTACGATCATTTTCATTTTTTGGTTCTTTACTTTTGTCCTTTACTTGCTTTCCGATCCCCTGAGGAGCTGACATAGGGATCTAATATCCTCCAAGTTTTCCAGGCGCTCTATAGACTGCAAAGCGTCCTGAATCGATTTTTTGTCGATCGCGCGGTGCGCGCAATCGACAAACTTTTCTCTCAGCGCCGCCGGCGAAAGAGGAACCTCCGGCCCTCCCTTCGCGTGCTCAACCTGCCGGTAAAAGGTTTGGCCATCTTTCAGGCGAACGGACACGCTGCAAGGGCGAGCGCCGGTGGGACTCTCGACAAACTCGGGGTTGAGGCTCATGTGAACTTTTTCCGCCAGTTCCAGAATCTCTCGCTGGCGCACCGCCGCGTCGGTAAAAGCATCCAGGGAGACCTTGCCGTCAATGATGGCGCGCGCCAGAACATAACCCATACAGAACTTTCCCTGCAGGCCGGTTTGAGGAACGCGAAACACCAGCCGGCTGTAAGCGTGCTTGGCTACCCGGACATGGATCGATTCCACTTTATCCGCGGTAATGCCATGAAGCGCGCGCATCTCAAGCACCGCATCGATTGCATTGTGGGCAAGCCCGCCGCAAGGATACGGCTTAATCTTTAAGCCCCGCGTCAGGTCATAAGACTGGCCTAGCTCTTCTAACCACGTCAAATCGGGGGGCAATGAAATAAAGCCGCCATAAAAACCCGTTTCTGACTCCAGCGCCCGCGGATTGGCCGTGTAACCCTTGTGCGCAAGCTTTGCTGCTACGACACCGTTTCGCGCCGCCAGTGCGGTATCCAACGGTTTGGTCATCGTTCCGTAGTTACAGACGACGCCGCTCGCCATGGAAGCGGCGATTCCCAACGCCATGCGTATTTTGTCGGCGTCGAGTCTCAAGAGCTTTGCGCAGGACAGAGTCGCGCCCAGGGTCCCGAGAGTCCCCGCGCTATGCCATGCGCCACGACCCTCTTCGGGTATCGACTTGGCGATCTTGGCGGTGGCTTCAAAGCCTGCCACATAAGCTTCCATGACATCACGACCGCGCGCGCCAAGCGACTCTGCGAGCGACATGACGGCGGGAATCACGGCCGAAGTCGGCTGGCCCAAATAAAGGCTATGATCGAAATCCAGCGCATGAGCGGCTGTCCCGTTGGCAAACGCAGCTTGAGCCGCCGAAGATTGGAAGCCCTGGCCGAAGATCGTCGCCTCGGCGACTGATTTCTCCTCTCGCACAATTTCCGCGCAAATGGTCGCACTGTCTTCCCGACTGCCGGCAAGCGTAACTCCGAGGCAGTCGATAAACGCTGTCTTTGCCGCTTCCACAACTGTCGCCGGCAACTTTTCATACTCTGTTCCGGCCACGTAGCGGGCGATCTTTTCCGTCGCTTCCATCGGTTCAAATCCTTTACTTAAATATTCGGCCCCTGCAGCTGAAAACGATTCAATCTGATGCGCATAGCCCAACCGCGTTGCACGACAAAGTGGCTCTCAGTGCACCGGACTATACCGTGCGGTCATGCGCTGTCAAACGACCGGCCCCCAAAAAGCGGTCGTGGTTCAGTTTCATTTTTACATGTATCAATGTAGGGGCAGGTCCCCTGTACCTGCCCGGTCTTTTGGGCGACCACAGGGGGTCGCCCCTGCAAATTTTCCCGAAACTGAACCACGACCCAAAAAGCCCGTAAGTTGACAAAGCGCCGAGGCCGTTCTATTCGACCATTGAGGAACGCCAGCCGCCTGTAGAGGCCGCCACGATTGCAAGGAGCGAATATGACCACTTTAATCACTGGCTTGGGGCTCGTCGGCACTTCATATGCTCAGCTCGCGCTCAAGCGCGGTGAGAACGTCGTTTTCTATGACGTCGCGCCGAAGAGAGATTTTCTCGCGGCGAAACTCGGCAGCGCCAACGTGACAGTCGTGCAAGGGGATATCCGCGATTTACCGGCGCTCATCGATACCATCCGGAAATACAAAGCCGACACCGTGATGCACACGGCGGGGCTCATCGGCGGCAAAGTTGCGCAGCCGCTTTACACCGGTATGCAGATCAACGTGATGGGCACCATCAACGTGGCGGAAGCCGCGCGGCTCACGGCGGTGAAGCGTCTCATCCTCATCAGCACCCTGGGTGTTTACGACCGGCGGCTGGAGAAGTCCAACCCGATCGATGAGAGCTTTCACCGGGGTCCTGGCGAAGCTTATGGAAACTCCAAGACGGCGAAAGAACTGATGGTGGAGGCCTATCAACGTCTCTATAATTTCGAATTAATCATCACCCGGCTCGCCAACGTCTATGGCTTTGGTCACTTTGCCGGCGGATCGGGCGGCGGAGAAATGATCCAGAGTATGCTCCAGACCGGCATCAAGGGCGGCGTCGTGCGCATCCAGCAAGAACAGACGCGTGACTTTGAATACATCTATTACAAGGACTTGGGCCGCGCGCTGGACAAGACCGCGACCGTTCCCCTATCGGCGCCCACCGTCCTGAATATCGGCACCGGCGTTGTCGTCAAGTTCGATGATCTGGTCGCGACCGCGGAGAAACTCTTACCCAAACTCCAAATTGAGCTCATTCCTGGGAAACCACCTCGCTCCGCGAAGCAACCTATGGTTATTGCCAAGGCGAAGCAACTTCTGGGTTGGGAACCCGAGTATGATTTGGAAGCGGGATTCAAAGACTACATCGAAGAGCTG
>JBOHVR010000270.1:0-8800 GCA_050735755.1 Binatia bacterium | reverse complement strand
CTGCTGAACTCTGCCGCAAACAGTCCGCCGGGGACAAAGATTATCGTCCGCGCTTCCTTGACAGAAAAACAGTTGGCTTTTTCAGTTCTGGATGAAGGCCAAGGAATCCGGAAAGAAGACTTGCCTCGCATCTTTGAAATGTTTTACCGCGGACGCGACGCTTCTCCCGGGGGAACAGGACTCGGTCTTGCCATCGTTGCGGGCTTCGTGCGCGCGCATGGAGGAAGGGTGCGCGCCGCCAACCGCGAGACTGGCGGAGCCGAATTTGTGCTCACGATTCCCGTTGAGACCTTTGGCCCGGAATTGATGGAGGCTTGACTTGACTGAGCGCATAACAGCCCTGGTCATCGACGATGAGAAGCAGATCCGGAAGCTTCTCCGCATCGTGTTAGAGGAAAATCAGTATCGGGTGTTGGAGTCGGAAAGCGGAAAACAGGGACTCTCGGATGTTGCGCTGCGCAGGCCGGACGTTGTCCTCCTTGACCTCGGGTTGCCGGATATGGACGGCCTGGCCGTTTTGAAAAGGTTACGCGAATGGACCCACGTGCCGGTATTGATTCTGTCCGTCAGGGATGGTCCCGAGGAAAAAGTTGCAGCGTTGGATGCCGGTGCCGACGACTACGTCACAAAACCGTTCGAATCAAGCGAGCTCTTGGCCCGTCTTCGGGCCATTCAGCGGCGGGCCTCCTCAGCAATCGAGGAGCCTTTTTTCCGCGCCGGCTCGCTTGAAATCGATTTCAATGCGCGCGCCGTGACCCTGAAAGGAAGCGAAGTAAAACTCACCGCGACCGAGTATGGGCTACTCAAGATTCTTGCGCAGCACGCGGGAAAGGTTGTGACCCACAAACAGTTGCTGCGAGAAGTCTGGGGTCCCAATGCCGAAGAGCAGTCTCAATATCTGCGCGTCTATGTGGCGCATCTGCGTAAGAAGATTGAACCCGCCGGCACTCAGGAAAAGCTCTTGCGAACCGAAAGCGGGATCGGTTACCGGCTCGTACCGCCGCAACGCCCTTAGGATGCGACGACGCCGGGCGTGCTGGCCCATCTTACTCTCCCGTTGCCAAACGCAAGGCCTGCCGCGTTAGCAAAGATCATCCCTGTTTGCTTTAACGATTTTTTTATGTCCCGGGAGCGTATTTTTATTAGGTCGCTCCAGGGACGCAGCTAAACTATTATCTGTGCAGGATGCCCAGATCCCCAGCTCGCTCCATGCTGCTTTCCTTCGCCGAATCGCGCATGCGACTGATTTGACCCTGGCGTCGCGGAACGCGCTAAGCTGGGCAACCCTGCTCGCAAAATCGAATCAAGCAGAGCTGCTTTTGCTTCACGTCGTGCCGCCGCCCACCCCCATTTTTGAAGCCGAGTCTCCGCTCAAAGCCCAGGCGGAGTTTCAACTGTCCGCATTGTTGACGAGCATGCACTTGCAAGGTGTCAATGCGCGCGGCTTTGTACTCTGCGGTACCCACTCGATTGACCATCAAATTGTAAAAGCGGCCCGGCTCGAGCAGGCGGATCTTATTGTGATGGGAACGAACGGCAGAACGGGACTTTCTAGGCTGTTTGCGGGGAGCGTCGCGTCACGTGTCGTTGCCCGAGCTGATTGCCCCGTGCTGGTCATTCGCAACGTCCTCGCCAAAGGCTCCATCGCTACCCACTGTCTTTGAGCGGTCGAAGCCACGTCTTTTCCCCGGAATTTATGATGAGAAAAACCCACAAATGACGCTGCGCCCGACCCGTGACACGAGGCAGCTGAACTGGTTTCTCGCCTGGGCGGTAGTTTTCTGCGATATCGGCACCTCTGTTTATTACGTTCCGGGCATTCTCTACGGGCACGTCAAAGATGCCACACCTTTTTTTGTGCTTTTAACAACGGGCGGCTTTGTTCTTCTTGCCCTCAAATACATCGAGATCGCCTGGCGTAACCCCGAGGGCGGCGGGGTCGTGACCATTACGACAAAGGCGTTCGGTCCTATGTGGGGATGCTTCGGGGGCATGCTGATAACAGTGGATTACTTTCTGACCACGGCGATCTCGTCGGTGTCCGGCTTTCAATATATCGGCAGTATCTTTCCCGGTGTCGACCCGCACATCGTTTTGTTAGCTTGCTGCGGCGTCACGATGTTGGCCGTTCTCAATATTATCGGCATTCGCGAAAGCGCAGCCGTAGCGCTGATCATGGCCGTAAGCGCCTTCGTTGTCGATCTGGCGGTGATTACGTGGACCGCCTACCAGATGACACCCGGCCAATGGCAAACATTTTTCAGTCATCTTGAACCGAGCGGAAGCTTATCCAGGTACGAACTTTTAGTTGGCTTCGCTTCTGCCTGGCTGGCATTTTCCGGTCTGGAGAGCATTAGCCAAATCAGCCCAGCCATGCGTTTTCCGTTGCGTCGCACCACGCGCAATGCCATGGCAGCCGTGATCATGACGATGATCCTGACCTCTCCGGTCCTGAGCGGCCTATCGATCGCCGTTTTGCCTCCGGAGGCCAAATCAACACAGAGTGAGCGGTTCATCTCCGAGCTCGCAGCCGCTTCAGGGGGATTCGGCATCAAGCTAGCCGTAGTGCTAACCGCATCGAGCCTGCTCCTGTTTGCGTCCAATACGGCGATTATCGGCACTTACCATGTCTTTTTAGCATTGAGCCATCGTGGTTTTCTCCCCCAGCTCGTTGCGCTAAGAAATTCCACTTTCAACACACCGCACATCGCGGTCATTATCGCTACAATCGTGCCGATCGTCGTGATCCTCATGACGCGGGGACAAATGGCGTTGCTGGGAGACCTGTACGCCTTTGGACTTCTCGGCGCATTTGTCTTTTCCTCCTTAAGTCTTGATGTCATCCGCTGGCGCCTCGGCCGCCGCAATTTGGGCTTCTGGATGGGCTTGCTCACGACAGCGATGGTGATGGTTGCCTGGAGTATCAACATCGTCGAGAAAGACCTGGCAACTCTGTTCGGCGGCAGCTTGACGCTTCTCGGAATGGTGATCGCCGTCGGCGTGCGCGATGGCTGGTTCATGGATGTGCTTAACCGAATTCCGGCGATTCAGCGTTTGCAAGCACGCGCCTTCAGCGCGGCTGAAGACATCGTGGAGGACGAGCTTAAAGGTCTGGTGACGTTGTCGGAAGCGATCGCCTTGAAACCGCTGTATCCGTCTTCAACTTTGTTAGCGGTTCGTGGTGAAAACCCGCGTCTCATTCAGGAGGGAATCACGCGGGCGAAAGGAAAAGGAGAATCGGCCCTCTACTGTATTTACGTCGAGGAATGGCCCGGGCTCTTTCATGGCGCGACGCCGCATATGCCGAACGAAGAGGGCCTGAGGACGCTTCTTTTTGCCGTGCAAGGGGTGAAGGACAAAAATATCGAGGTGATTCCTATTTGGGCGATATCGTACAATGCCCCGGACGCCATCGCCAAAGCCGCCAGACTGCTTGAAGTCGATGCCGTGTTCGTCGGCGTCACGCGCCGGTCAGCCTTCTATCACATGCTGCGCGGCCACGTGGTGAAAGGTCTGATGAATCGATTGCCGCACAACTGCCACCTCATGGTCTGCAACTAGCGCATTTTCGATTTTAGATTTTTGATTTCAGATTGATCTGAATCAGCAATCCAAATCAAGTATTATGATTCCTATTGTCTTCTGCCTGTTTTGAGTATTTGCCGGTAAAGCTCCTCATAGGCATCCACCATTCGCTCCACTGAAAAGTTCTCCCCCACCCATGCGCGGCAGTGCTTGCGATCGATGCGGGCGACGGAAGTTAGAGCTTTCACCATCTGCTCCTCGCCATCACATAAAAAGCCGGTTTTCTCGTCCTGAATCAACTCCGGCATCGAGCCGCGCCGATAAGCCAGCACCGGTGTCCCCGCCGCCATGGCCTCGATTACGACCATGCCGAAAGGCTCGTCCCATTGAAGCGGGAAGAGAAAAGCGCGCGCCCGGCTCATTAATTCCATCAAGGGCCGGTACCCCAGCTGCGGGAGGCGTTGGATTTGCACCCCGTCAACAAACGGCCGCACCTGTTCCAAGTAATATTGTTCACTCCACGGCAGATGTTTCGACACGTCACCAACGACCACCAAGCGGGCTTTTGCTCTTTGTGCGATGCGAATCGCCTCGGCGATTCCTTTTCCCGGTGTCATGCGCCCGACAAGGATAAAGAAATCCTCCGGTCGATCGTTGAATGGCACATCGTTGAGATCGATGCCGTTATAAACTACCGGCAACGACTCATCGCCCAAGAGTCTAGCTTGCGCTTTGCTGACGCAAACGGGAAAGCAGCGCGAAAAATGCTGGCGGTAATATTCGTGCAACTCTTTCTCAATGTAGGCGTAAGTCATCAACGTGGGCGTTTCCGTGAATACAGAAAAATACGGCGCCAGGGCCGGCCAGTGCGCATGAATCAGATCAAAACGATCCGCCTGCCGGTACAGATTCAAGGTGTTGCGTGTCTCAAATTCCTTTTCGAGATAGAACGTCGAATTCGAATCATCCAAACTTGCGATCGGCAGAACAGATTGGAGCTTACATTCGACCTGCGAGTCTCCCGACGCAAAAAGCTCTACCTCGTGTCCGCGCCAGTGCAAATGCTGGCATAGATGATAAACGATTCGCTCCGTGCCGCCGTGAGTTTTCGGAGGGACGGATAAATAGACGCTGGTGATTTGCGCAATTCTCATGAATTCTGCATGGTATCGTGTAACCCTGCGGGTTAGCAAGGCAAGCGCCGCCGGGGCCGCAACTGAAGGTGTCAGATCATTGCGTTAAGCAAAGCTGCCTTGACAAGTTGGGAACCCTCTGCAATAGAAATTTGAAGCCTGCGGCAGATTTTCTGAGACGGAAAGGCAAAACCATTCATGACAAAACACTTTCTTCCGGTGCACATGCTAGCATTAGCGCTTATGCTGGCAGGCTGTGGTTACAACCAGCTCCAGGGTTTGGACGAAGAGGTCAAAGGCACTTGGGCAGAGGTGCAAAACCAATACCAACGCCGTGCCGATCTGGTTCCCAACCTTGTCTCGACGGTGAAGGGAGCTGCTCAGTTCGAGCAGGATACCCTTTCACAGGTGATTGAGGCGCGTAGCAAAGCCACCGGGGTCCAGTTACAGCCCGGTGACTTAAGCAATCCCGAAGCCCTGCGACGCTTTGAAGAGGCGCAGAGAGGCCTAACAAGCGCGCTGTCACGCCTCCTGGTTGTCGTAGAGCGCTATCCCGATCTGAAAGCCAATCAGAACTTCCGCGATCTCCAGGCGCAGCTCGAAGGAACAGAAAACCGCATTGCCGTCGCGCGCAAGCGCTACATTGAGAAGGTAGCGGAGTACAATAGCGCCGTGCGCTCTTTCCCAACCAATCTGACAGCCCGTTATCTTCTCGGGCTGGAGGTCCGCGAAACTTTCCGCGCGGAAGACGCCGCGGCCAAGCCTCCGGAAGTAAAGTTCTAAATGCTCACCGAGTAACTTCTCCCTATGACGTTCGCCCGGCGTATGGCTCTTACCTCCTCTACTTCAGGGAAAGGACTGAGGTGAGGGTGTGCACGGCGAAAGGATAGCCTCTCATCCTCACTTTCTCCCAACGGGAGAGAGAATTTTAGGCTATACCCCCAAAACAAAGTTGGCTGTTCTCAGCAGCGCGTTGACGATCGGGCTTGCTCTTTACTGGTTCTTTGCCCTGTCCTCACCTGCCCATGCGCTAGAGGTGCCCCCGTTGAAAGCCCGAGTCAGCGATCTCGCGAGGCTCATGCCTGCCGAGCGCGCATACCGCCTTGAGGAGAGACTGGCGCAATTTGAGAGAGAGACAGGGCATCAAATAGCCGTTCTCACAATACCGAGTCTGGAAGGCGACAGCCTCGAGGATTTCAGTATTAGAGTGGCTGAAAAGTGGAAGATCGGTGAAAAAGGCTTCGACAACGGCGCTATTCTTCTCATCGTCGCCGACGATCGCAAACTTCGTATCGAAGTGGGATACGGGCTCGAAGGAGTCCTTCCGGATGCCATCGCAAGTCGTATCGTCCGCGAGGTTATCGTGCCCCGTCTTCGAGCAAACGACCCTGCTGGTGGGATCGAGGCAGGGATAGAAGCGATTCTGAAAGTAACCCGCGGGGAGCCTCTTCCTGAATCTGCGCGCAGAACACCGCGTAGTCGGAACGAACTAGCGCAAGCGTTGCCTCTGCTGTTTTTTGTCCTCGCAGCATTCCTTTTTGTTTTTTTGGGGAATTTAGGCAATCGCCAAGCAAGAAGCAACTGGACGGGGCGCAGAACCCGCTCCAATGTTTGGGGTGGCCCCTTCATCGGCGGATTCGGCCGGGGCGGTGGTTGGAGCGGCGGTGGATCTGGCGGCGGTGGTTTTTCTGGTGGTGGAGGGGGATTCGGCGGGGGCGGTGCGTCGGGGAGTTGGTAAGTAATGGATGCTCAGAGATTTTTTACCGACGAAGAAAGAGACCGGATAGAAAAAGCTGTCACTGCGGCAGAGCAGCAGACCTCTGGTGAGATCGTCCCAATGATTGTGGCTTCAAGCGCGCGCTACGCCGAGGTCGAGCTGATGGGTGTGATTGCAGGACTGCTGATCGGCACTGCGGCGGCCCTTTTTTGGCACGATCCCTGGGGACGGGTTGAGCTTCAATTACTCTGGCCTCTTGTCGGCGCCGTTGTGGGTTACCTCCTTTGCCGCATCCCCGCGATCAAGCGCCGTCTCATCCCAAGAACGCGGGTCGACGAAGCCGTCGATGCTCGCGCTCTCGCGGCGTTCACCGCCAACGGCCTGCACCATACGCGCATGCACACGGGAATCCTCATTCTTGCGTCGCTCCTCGAACACCGGGTCGAGGTGCTCGCTGATCGCGGCATCAATGAAAAGGTCGAACCCGGCACCTGGGACGAGGTTGTTCGGATTCTCACTACTGGGCTAAAGTCCGGCGACGCGGGCAATGCCTTGTGCCAGGCTATCGAAAAATGCGGCAGGATTCTCGCCGAGCATTTTCCTCGCGCGGCCGACGACCGTGACGAACTGGCGGATAAACTCATCACGGAAAGGTAGGCAGTACCAGAGTTAGCTGGCAGCTTGACAAAGTAACGCCATGGCCGAAATCGTTTCGATCATAGGCCTCACTCACAACCCCTTCATGCCGCGGCTGTTCAAGCAACCCGGCCGGCCCCCCGGATGCGATAAGGTGCTGGAGCGAATCGCCATGATGCGCAAAGCTCGCCGAGGCAAACCCCGATGTCCTCATCACCATTGGCAACGACCATCTTCATCAGTTCTTCATGGACAATATGCCCGCTTTTATGATCGGCAAAATGGATGCCTACCACCGGATATCTCAATTTCCTCATGATGATGGGCGTCGCTAACGCGAGCAAGCCCTCCTACGCAGAAGGTTTGGATGCGGGTTTTCCGGCAATTCCCTTTTTTTGCTGGGGCCCAAGGTAGCGAGTTTGGCGATGAGTAAATATGCAATAAACAAACTCATTCATCACGTGAACATGAATGAGGCGGCGGAGAAAGAGTACAAGAAAAATCCGCGCGCGTACGTCGAAAAATGGGAAAAAGGCGAGCAGTTAAAGCTCACGGCCGAAGAGCGAGAAGCACTTGCCACCAAAGACTATGGCAAGCTTTACGCTCTGGGCGCGCATCCGTTTACTCTATGGAGTTTCACCGAGGCGGTGTGGGTGCACGAAAAGCCTCGAGAGGAGCTGGTGAAAGACTACAAGGAAAAGGCCGCAAAGGTTGGATACCCGGACTTCAAAACGTAACCGTTCGTCTCGGAAACTCTTCCCTTGCCCCCTCTTTTCCAAATTTTTACAAGGGGGGTTAAATTCCCCCTTTGTCAAAAGGGAAGCTGTGAAAAAATTGAAGCCAGCCGTAGGGTGGATGGAGCCCTTCGACTTTGCTCAGGACAGACTCCGCGATACCCACCGTCTGGAATTACGCTCCGTGATGGGTATCGGCGCACAGCGCCTCAATCCATCCTACAAGAGATTGGATTTTTTCACACCTTCGGGGGGATCAAAGGGGGATTTAATGTTTGCTGATTCGGCGCAAGCCGAGGGAAGCTACTGCTCCGTTAGCTCCAGGTGCTCAAGAATCGCGTCCGTCATCGCAATCGTGCCCACAACTCGATCACCGTTGCGCGCCATGTCGGAAGTCCGCAGCCCGCGCCGCACGGCGGCAGCAACGGCGCTCTCGACAGCCTCCGCCTCTTTTTCCAAGCCCAAAGAGTGCCGCAGCAGCATTGCCGCGCTCAAAATCGCGGCGATCGGATTCGCCTTATCCGGATCGGTTTGTGGAGAAGTGCCACGGGTAGGTTCGTACAGACCCACGGGCAGGCCACAGGAATTACGTCGGGTGCCCAATGTGCCGCCTGGGAGTAACCCGTGCGTTCCTGTGAGCGCGCCTGCAACGTCCTGCAAAATGTAACCAAACAAATTCTCCGTAACAATGACGTCGAACTGCGCCGGCTGACTCATGAGATGCACGGCGCAATTATCGACCAGCATGTGTTCGAATTGGACATCGGGGTACTCGCTCGCGAGTTCATTGGCGATTTCACGCCAGAGCTTGGAGGTTGCGAGAACGTTGGCTTTGTCCACTGACGTTACCCGGCGCCGGCGCGCGCGCCCCAGTTCGAAGGCGAGGCGCAAGATGCGCGTAATTTCTTTCTCCGCATAGGCCGTCGTGTCGATTCCTTTTCTTCCTCGCGCTGCCTGCCAGCGCCTCTTTGGCCGGCCGAAATAGATTCCGCCGGCGACCTCGCGCACCAACAAAAGATCCACGTTTTCAATCACATCAGGCTTGAGTGTAGAGA
>JBOHVR010000269.1:0-2717 GCA_050735755.1 Binatia bacterium | reverse complement strand
GCTGACCACCATCGAGGATTTCAACGCGGCGGTGCGGCAGGGTGAATTCAATCCTGGCATTCTGGACGGCAAGAGGACAGAGGGAATCGATCCTCCGAAGTCAAACTGGGCGTTGAAGATCGATAGCCCGCCGTTCGTCTCGTATGCGGTAACCTGCGGCGTTACGATGAGCCTCGGAGGCCTGAAGATAAACCGCCACGCTCAGGTTCTCGACACCGAAGGAAACAGCATACCGCGCCTCTACGCCACTGGGGACATCCTAGGCACCCTTTACGACAATTACGTTGGGGGATCCGGCATCGCCAGAGGCTTGGTCTTCGGTCGCATAGCAGGGAGAATGGCCGCTGCCGACCGAATCCGGCAGCCGGTGAGTAATGATCACAGGTGAAGATAATAGCCGGCATGTCTGTGAGACTTTCTTATCCTCAGGTAATGAGGTCCATAAGCCCCGGCAAGGTCCGAAGGGAGAACCAATATGACACCAAGAGCGAGAGCTCCAAAAGCGGTTGTCCAGATCCTACGTCTGATAGTTTGTTCCTCCCTAGCTCATCCAAGCGCCTTTGCTGCATCAGCTAGTTCCTCATTGCAAAGCGCCAAACAGGAAGCAGAAGCAAAAGGCTACGTTTTCTTCACGAACCACGATGAGATCGTGAGCAAAGCCAAAAAGGAAGGAAAGCTACGCGTCGTTAGCGGTCTCGTGGATTCCCTACCGACTACAACCGCAGCCTTCAGAAAGAAGTACCCATTTATCGATTTACAAGTGGAAAGCCTCAAGGGCGTGGATTTGGGGCCGCGAGCACTGTTGCGGGTGGAGGGTAGTGCCGCCAAAGATTTGGATATCATGCGGACTCACACCGACTTCTATAGCGACTGGTTGCCCCATCTTTGGAAAGTCGATCTCTTGGGCATGGCCGAGCACGGAGTGCTTGCCATACCACCAAAAATGATCGACCCAAAGAATCGAAACGTTATCGCGTTGGTGAGCCGGTTTGCCGTCGTCCCTTACAACAAGAACCTCGTCTCTCCCGACCAGGTTCCCAAAACTTGGGAGGAAATGCTCAAGCCAGAGTGGAAAGGAAGAAAGTTCGGCACCGACATCCGCCCCCAGGAGTTGGCTGCATTGGTGCCCGCATGGGGTCTGGAGAGGACGCTTGACTACGCCCACAAGGTAGCCGCCCAGCAGCCAATTTGGTCCAGAGGCGGAACCCGCGCCCTTGTGACTCTTGCCGCGGGAGAGATTCCTCTTTACCTATTTGGTGCTAACTATGCCTCCGTGATCCGCGCTCAGTGCAAGGATACTCTCGGAGTTATTCAGTATACGGTTTTGGAGCCAGTTCCCGTGAGGGTCAGCGTAGAGCAAGCGATTTTGGCTACCTCAAAGAATCTGCACGCAGCAATTCTCTGGATGGAGTTCATGGCTGACTCGGAAGCGCAAAAGCTCATCGATGAGCATGAGCCCCTAACTGCTTCCGTTTATAGCAAGGGCTCGGCTACGGAACAGGAGCTTAGAGGGAAGAAGGTATCTGTAGTCAGCTGGGAAGACAATGCAAAGATGGAGCAGTGGATAGCCAAGCTCGTAGAAGCTTACGGGTTTCCTAAGGCAGATGTAAAATGAGTTAAACCCGGGTTCAAAATGTGAAAGCCTTCGATGAGCGCTAGTCGGTTGGTCGCCGAGATCGGCCAAAATGCGGGGTCAGTATTTCGTGCTCCGAAACATAATATCCGGATTATCCGATCAGGTTTTCTGCTGCGACGTTTCTCCCTGCGATCCGACCAAACGCTAGCGCTTCACTGACATTGCCGCCGCCGGGATAGTTGCGGTGCCACAGTGAGCCCAATTCTCCCGCGCTGTAGAGACGCTTGATCGGGTTGCCCCACACATTCAGCACCTGCGCTCGGGCGTTTCTTTTGGGTCCTCCCTGGGTATTGATAATAGCGGGCCATAGCTCGATCGCATAGAAAGGAGCCTTCGCTATGGGTATGATCGTGCTCGCCGTACGACCAAACTCAGGGTCGGAGCCTTCCTTGCAGTACGAATTGTATTGGACAATTGTTGACCGAAAAAATTTGCTAGGAACGTTGATCTGCGACGCCAGCGCGGCCATATTGTCGGCTGACTTGATCCATCCTTTTTGAATTTCGGCGCTATTATCTGAACTCCACTCATACTTATCCATTGCTACGCCAGAATTCGTCCACCCTACAGGTCCCCTCATCCGCGTTTCCTCATCGAAGATGAGATACGAAGGAAGCCGGGGCTTTTCCAGGGTCTTCATGTCAATATAAGACGACGGAGCCCACATCGCGTGGCCATCAATGCCCGTTTCGTCCATGAATCTCTTGCCTGTCTGGTCGATGTAAACATACCCCGCGTACTTCATACGATGCCTGATCGCAAACTCCAAACCGGAAATTTTGTAGCCAAAGGTCGCGGCTACCGCATTCATGTGCCAAAGGTCCGCACCCAGCTCCGCCGCCAGGCGAATGCCGTCTCCCTTGTTTCCAGGGTGTCCAAGACTTAGAAAGTTTTGCCCTAATTTTTCTCCCCTCTACGTTCTGAGACAAAACTCCCCAGAGATTTTTGCCGCCGGTTCTGGCTCCGCCTTTCACGCGTACTCTCGGCCCGATAGCATCGGCGCCCTGAATGTGGGGAAAGGCTGCTCCCGGCAACTTGATTGGAAATCCCCCTTTCTCTGATTCCGGACGAGTGCCAGTTT
>JBOHVR010000268.1:0-1919 GCA_050735755.1 Binatia bacterium | reverse complement strand
ATTGTGAATCGTAGACATGAAAACGGTTTACACCAATGAAACCAATCTGTCATTTTGGTTGCGGCTGTGCCGCGCTAGGCTCTTCGCGATCTCCGTGGTGAAATATGTGGCTCCATTTTGGTTGCGGCTTCGCCGCGCTAGGCGCTTCGTGATTAATAGAAAAACTCGGTCGAGCATCATGGCGGGATGATAACTTGCGGTGATGTCTTGAGATTTAGCAGGCTGCTGATGAAAAAAGACTGGGAATGCTTCGAGAGCCTCATGCTTCGTCAGGCTCAGCAGAACGGAAAATCATCAACAATATCAAGTCCCGGCCGTTCGTCCCTTCGATGAACTCAGGGCTGGCTCTGAGCACCGTCGAAGGGCTCCGAAAGGGTTTTTCAACAACCTGCTAGTCTAGAGTCTTTCGCATGAAATTTCATTCCCGGATTCTAAATGTTACGTCGAACAATAAGTGCCTTCATTTAAGAGGCACTACACTAGCAACGAAATGGCAACGATATTGCCAGGGTCATGGGGAAGACGGCTGGAGCACCGCTGGGGAATTTACTGCGTGCCACAAAGATTGTAAAGCGCCGAGTTGATGGGTGTTAAGGCAAGCCAGACCAGAGCGCCTCAAAGCGATCCTGCGCTCCAGCCTTGGCGCCGCCGGAGCGATGATCGCGTCGTTACTCGCAACTGTGGCGCGGATTGACAACGATGGCTGAGCCGGACTTGGAAAAGGCCTGGTTCGATCGCTATGAACGCTGGGCGAGTTTGCACGAGGAGGAGCACCGGATAGCCGGTTGGTCAGCGGCCGGACTCTCGCGACGCTTGGCACTTGTTTTGCACCACTTCAAGGGATTGCAATTGGAACCCAGGAGTTTAGTTCTCGATTTGGGTGCAGGTCCGGGTACATATACACGGGCCATCACTAAAATCGGGCATCGTTGCCTCGGCTTGGACTACTCGAAAAAGGTAATCGATGCGGCCCGGAAACGCGGGGAGGGAGAAACTTACCTCCAGGGGGAGGCTTATCACCTGCCGTTTCGCCGGGAGGTTTTCAACGCCGTGGTCTGTGTCGGCGTCCTTCAATCTCTCCAGAGACCGATTGCGGCTCTGGAAGAAATAAATCGGGTCCTCACTCCCGGAGGTCATCTCTTGCTGGATGGATTGAATCGGCTTTTCTGGGCGCATCAGTTGAGAACGTGGCGCGAGAAGCGCGCCCATCACCAAGAGAGAATGCGCGCTTACGATCCGTTCGCGCTCATTCAGGAAGCCCAGGCCCTCGGCTTTGATCATTCGCGGTTGCACTGGCTCGCGGTCCCGGAGAGTTTGCAGGAATGGTTGAATCGCGCGCAGAGGAAAACCGGAGCGTTTACGGCCTGTCTGTTTGGACATGCTTTTCTCCTGCATGCGCGCAAAGTGAAACAACCTGAGAAAGGTCAACTCCTTTGTTAATTACCTGGCTCAGCAGTCGTCTGCCCTATCCGCTCGACAGCGGCGGGCAGATCCGGACGTATCATACCCTGCGCCAGCTGCGACGCAGTCACGAGGTTCTCCTGGTGACTTTGGCGGATCGTCACAGCCTGGCCGCGGCGCAGCCACAGCTCGGGGAAATCTGCAGCGAGATCTTTGCCGTCCCGCCCCCGGAGAAAAAGACAGGGCTGGCGCTTTTTGCGGACGCTTTGAGGCATCTGCCGAATCCGGTTCCTTACGTCGTGGCCAAGTACTACGTGTCGGAGCTGCAGGGATCTCTGCAATCTATCCTCGCGCGCCGGCCTGTCGATTTGCTGATCTGCGATTACCTCACTCCGGCGCCGTGCGTGCCCGTGAATATTCAGGTTCCGACCTTAGTTTTTGAGCACAACGTGGAAGCGATGATTTGGGACCGTTTGGCGGAGCAGGAAAAGAATTGGTTGAAGCGGTTCTATCTCACG
>JBOHVR010000267.1:0-1838 GCA_050735755.1 Binatia bacterium | reverse complement strand
ACATTGCGGCATCATTTGCGGCCGCTGAGCTTCGTGGAATGCCGTGAATATATCGCTCGGCGGCTGGAGGTTGCCGGAGGAGATATCGGGATCTTTACGACGAAGGCGCTGGAAAGCGTCTACCGGTATGCGGCGGGGATTCCGCGCTTGGTGAACGTTCTTTGCGATAATGGAATGCTGACGGCTTATGCTTTGGAGAAGAGAGAAGTTGACGCGGCGATGGTTCTGGAGGTCGCAGACGATCTGAATCTCAATGTTGGGTCCGGGGACAAGAGAAGCTCTCTTTCGGCGGAACAGGCTGAAAAGACCTATCCCGAGACGGCGGACAGGCCCAAGGCGCGGGATGGATCTACCCGCGTGAACTCCAAGCTTCATGTCGAAACCCTAGCGCTTGAAACTCCGCGAATCCTTTCCGGCGCGGTTACCGACATCGCTCCGGGATTTCTTCTCGATCACATCGTCGGAGCGCTTATCGATGCGATGGGCCCTCTCGCACCTCTGGTTGTTCGGGAGAAGATCGCGACGCTTCGCGAACATGCGGACGCGTTCCCGCTGGAACGGATGCAGGAACTGGTAACCGCGGCGAGTGAGGAGGTTTTAGATGAAAGGCTCAGAAATCGTTTTCAGCAGCAGGCATTAGCAGAAATCGGCAGAATCGACAGCGCGAGGGCTAAGCCATGACTGGAGCTGACACAGCTCGCGTCGAGGGCCGTAACAACCTTCTAACTCTGAACCGGCGAGGGTTTGGA
This sequence comes from Binatia bacterium, assembly GCA_050735755.1. Classification (GTDB taxonomy): domain Bacteria; phylum Desulfobacterota; class Binatia; order UBA9968; family UBA9968; genus DATMAM01. The sequence goes on along the minus strand of JBOHVR010000267.1, from coordinate 1,089 downwards.
TTGAAGTGGCGCATCATGGGGATCTTCGCGGGAACCATTTTAGGGGTCGGGTTCCTGGTCATCACGGTCGTGCAATATCTCATGACGGAAGCTTTGCGCAATCAACTCAATCAGCGCGCTTTTGCCATCGCAACCAACTTGAGTGATGTCGCCGCAGGTCAGGTTCTCGGGAAAAATCTTCTCGGCCTGCATGCCTTGGTGACGAAATACGCTCTTCTGGGAGAGGTCGCGTACGCGTTTGTCGCAGACGGCCATGGCCAGGTCATCGCCCACAGTCTGGGAAGCTTCCCTGCCGATTTGCAGGAAAGTCTGTCATCGACTGGCCTCCGCAGTTCCCGTCGTCGAACCCTTTCCTTACGAGGCCGGCCCGTCTATGAAACGCGGGTGCCGTTGTTGGAAGGGCAACTGGGTGCTGTCCATGTCGGCCTATGGGGGGATGCCGCGGAAGAGGAGATCAGGCGCGCTCTCCTTCCGCTGATCGGCTCGGTCGGCATTGTTTTTTTTGTCGGCCTGGTGATCGCGATTCTTCTGGCCCGGGGTATCAGCAAGCCCATCCTTCGTCTCACGCAGATCGCCAACGACATGAGCAAGGGCGACTTGGATAGTCCTGTCGGGATCAAGGCGCGGGCGGAGATTCAAGATCTGGCGGATTCTTTGGAGCGAATGCGCGCAAGTCTCAAAGCCGCCATGTTAAGGCTCAGTCGCAATCCGTCATAGAGGAGTCTATGAAACTGAGAATTGGGCGCCAGTTCAACAGCGCGATGGCGCGAGAACCGTACCGTTACCGTGAGTGGAGATTACCGACTACTACAACTGCGAGGCTTGAAAAATTATGAGCAGAGTCTTTGACGCTTTGACACGGGCAAATGAGGAAAAGAAGGATCATTCTACTTCCTCCAACAACGGCAAGCATGGAACGCTGGAGGCAGCCCCTCTAAACGGCGATGCGGCCAATTCCCCATGGCGCTTGGATGATCACAAGGATGCACCGGTTGTTCTTCCGCTTCCCACGGCGACGCCGGCGTTCAGGTCTTGGCGCGAGAAATTCGAAGAGCTCTTTTTCGGTTGGGACCTCAAGCGGTACAAGAG
>JBOHVR010000266.1:0-4645 GCA_050735755.1 Binatia bacterium | reverse complement strand
CCCAATGAGCTTAGCCGTTATTTTCGCAACGAAGTTCTCTCGAGCGCCACTGTTCAGTATGCGGATTCTCGCCGCTTTCATGCAGGATGACTCCGTTCGAGGCATCCGAAGAACGCGGCCCTGCCTAAACTAGCCATAGTCACGCTTAAATTAAGCTTACTTTAAATATCTCACCCCCTCGAGCAATCCACGGTCCCACTTCCCAAGGTTTGCGGCCGCTTCATAGGTTGTCTGCAGGAAGTCAAGAAGCGTACCGTCCGGTGATTGGGCGTTGCGAACTTGGTCGTATGGCAGGATGAATTCCCCGAGATCTGTGCTGTAGAACGCGCCCGCCGGCTTGATTGGCGCATTGCGAAAGCCTTCCGGTTCCGGATAGGCGTAGGAATAGTAGGCGGGATACGGGATGCTGCCACTGCCTGGCCAAAATCCGCAGCTACTCACCTCGTGCGAGTAAGCCTCTCGGGCGACGCGGTCTGGAAGATTGGGAACGCCGCCCGGATGCGGCGGAGCGAGCCGGCCGGAGAATCGCGTCACGGCCAAATCGGGAGCGCCCAGAAAAAATGCACCGGGCTGCACTTGCCGACGAAGCAGGCACGAAACACTTTAAAAATACGGTCGCTTTGCAAAAGCATGCGCCAGAAGTGATGGACGGATTGCTTGTCATAGGAAGCATGGGCGTTGTCCTGATCGAAGGGAACGGCGTCCGGAACTTCGTTGGGCTTGCCGTAAATTTTTAGCTCGAGATCGAGACTTTTCATTTCTTCCCAGAGCCGCCGGTAGAAGGCCGCAACGGACTGCGGCTCAAGCGCAAAAGCCGCCGCGCGGCCGTCATCGCTCTGGATCTCGAGCTGGTGCGCGATAAAGTCGAAGTCGATTTGAAACACCCTCGTGGCATAAGGGATCGGCCCCGTGGTGAGACCCCGCGCCGTCACATATAACGTCGCATGCCAGGAGTGATTCGTCCATGGACTCTGAACCAAACGGATCTTACCGACGATCTGCGTCCATAGATGAAGCGTCGCGCAGGTGTCCGCCCATGCATCCAGCGGGAGAATCGGCCACGCCTCCGGCGTTATGTTCGTGCTTTTCATAGGTTGTCCTCCATCTCGTAATCCTAATACTGTTCTGCAGTACGCGAAAGACGGGCCGCCGTGCAGGCGCTCACGATAACGGGCGTGTGAAGCTGAAACCCGCGCGCAGCGTATGCACGATAGTCGCGCGCGATTGCGAGCAGATCTTCGGAGCGGCTAGTCGGAGCGGCTAGGGTCAGGTTGAGATCGTCGCTTAAAACGGCTCTACGGAAGCCGAAAATCTCAGCCAAAGGAAAAAAACAATAAAATCTACAAAACAGAGCACGAAAAGGTCGGCGTTACCGCTTGAAATTTCCAGCGGGATGATCAGGCCTGAATACGTGAATTTAGTCTCTTCAGCACCTAGCCAACCTGATCACGGAAAGCGCGCTCGTGGATCAATCGCTCCTCGGCCCGTTTCACTCCATGGCTCACCGTCGAATTGTCTCGCACTGCGAGGTGCGGTAGCCTTAAACTTGATCCGGTATACCGGCGCGCTACGTACATCTCGAGCCTCCTGGATACGGCGGTCTTGGAGATCCTTCTGAGATCCTCCACCCCGATTCCCATCACCCGACACACCGCAGAAACGATATCGTTCGGAGCATACCTTTGTCTCCATCTAAGATCCTTTTTTTGGCTCTGCTTGTCACCCGATCGACAAAGTCCTCATCTCCAATAAACGCCTGTCGCAATCCGCTGTGATGCCCCGGGTTATGCCTTTGATTATCTCTTGGGCCGCTTCGTCTGACAGCATCCGCCGGCACGAGGGAAGCCACGACCTTCTCTGATTCAACAATTCCGGATCGCGCTATAATTAGCGCGTAGCCAGACGCAAGTTCCCTCGTCGCCAAGCGATTTATTCTTTTTTTCTCCTTTACTTGTCTGCTTTCGGGAAACCGAAGGCTTCAACTATCTGCGCTGAATATTCTTCAAACTTGGTGAAATGATCCCAGCCTATTACGGATAACTCCTTCCCCCTGGTCACCTGTGTTAGTGCTGAGCTGGGACTAAACACCGACCCCTTAAGAGGTTCGTATTTATCGATGATCGCCTGTCCCTCAGAAGAGGCGAGAAACTCATGCCAGAGGAGAGCGGCACAAGGGTGCGCAGCCGTATTGAGGATGCCGTTGGCATGGTTAACAGTTCTGGCAGGAGCAGGCTCGATGATCTTGTAGGTAAGATTCCCTGTCGGATCCTTCCGCATAGCCCTGTTGATGGAGCCGAAATTTGAACCCACGTACAGGGAATATTCTCCGGCAGCTACGGCGGTCGTCATTCGGGTGGCGCCTCTACCCCACACCGGCTCCTGTGCGGCTAGCTTGCGCGCGAAATCTAACGTTTTTTCCAACCCCCAGGCAGGCACTAGGCCAGCTACCTGCACGGGTCGAATATCCAACACGAATTTCTTTCCTTTGAACTCAGGTTTCAGAAAATCCTCCCACTTAGCAGGGACCTTATCGTCCGAGATAAGCTTCTTGTTGTAAGGTACGACGGTCAGGACGGTTGTAGCGCTTACCAGGTTCCTTTCAACGGGATAAACCATCCGGGGATCAATTTTAAGCACACCGTGTTGAGCCATACCCAGGATGTCATGCTTCATCAGAAGCGGTATGTACGCAGCCACAAAGTCAAGATATGTATGAGTAATATCCCACCCCTGAGCTTGCCCTGCCTTTATTTCCAGAAGAATCTTCTGATGAGCTTCCGGACTGCCGTGGATCTCCTCAACCTGAATCTCGGTGATGAAAGGATACTTTTGCTTAAATCCATTAATCAACGGCTGGAAATTCGGGGTCTCCAGGCCCGTTATTACTCTAAGTTTTCCCTCCTTCTTGGCCGCGGCCACGATCTCGTCGTGGGTGGCAAAAAAGATGTAGCCCTTGGCCTCAGCCTCCTTCTTGGCTTTCAGCAGGGTAGGACTCGCTGCAACCGCATGCCCAACCAACATCAATAATGATAACAAAAGAGTGAAGGAAAAAACGATCTTGTTAAGATCCGTTGTCCTCATGGTTGTCCTCCGTCTGGGGATCTTTCCTGGATCAATAGCAATTTCTAATGTTGAAACCTACGAAATGATTTACTTCGACGTTTCCCGATGAAGTGCCCCTCTGATGGCACCAACCACGTCAGTGCGGGGAAGACCGTTTTCCCAATATGCTGATCGCGCTGAAATTGTGGCGTAGTTTTTCTATCGCCATGACATGATTTGGGCTTACATTGCCGAGGTTCACGTTTGGACCAAACTGGTCAATAAACAAAGTCACGTAACGCGACAACTCATCCCATGTGCCCACCGAACTAACCGGCACTTCAAGCATGATATTATCCTTTCCAACGGCACCGAACACTTCCACCAGCTTTTGAAGTCCTTTATTTTCTTTTAGCAACGATACAATCTCGGTAAACTCATATATAACCTTAAACGCTCCTGCGTTTAGGAGGGCTTGCATCCCCCGGATCACGTCATCCGTAGACATGTGGGTTTTCGGCCCCCCCTCCCAACCAATGTGCTTCTTCCCTACTTCGGCAAATACCTTAAGCCCCCGGTCTTTCCCCTTCTGTATGACCTCCAACATTTTTGGCATCGTCAGCACAATACTCGACGCTTCGATCGCGCCGAATCCCAACTCCACGAGCTCATCCAAGCACACCTCTATGCAATCTTGCTTGGCAGCTTTGCCGGCGACACCTCCCGGAGCGTACGGCTCAATCCCGTTCTCCTTCAAGAAGGCAAGCCTCTTCATAACAGCTTCTCGGCGCTGAAGCTTCATCTCAGTACCCATTTTGTAATAGTCGACGTAATCTCCCCCCCAGCTCACAAGGTCCTGCAGCATGTTCATCCCCTCGATCGCAACTTGAACAGCCACCACCATATTCAGACCGGCGGTCCTCGGCTTCTTTGTCCTCTCAGGAACGCTCATCCAGCTGAAAATACTTTTGCCCTCTGACATACCTCTCTCCTTTTAGATTTAAATATCTTCCACTAGGCACACCATTTTAGAAATACTGCTGCGGTTCCAACGCAGCAAAGTAGCGTTGCATCGCCTTTGAATCTCCACTATTTTATTTACTTATCCACTTTTGGCAGGCCGAAGGCGGCAACGATCTGCGCGAGATATTCGTCAAACTTGGCAAAGTGATCCCAGTCGACCAGGGATAACTTTTTCCCCCGGCTTACCTGTGCTAGAGCCGATCTAGGACTAAACACCGAACCCTTGAGAGGTTCGTATTTATCGATAATCTCTTGACCCTCAGGAGAGGCGAGAAACTCAAGCCATAGGAGAGCGGCATGAGGGTGCTCGGCCGAGGTGAGGATAGCGCAGGCGCCGTTAACAATCCTGACCGGAACAGGCTCGATAATCTTGTAGTTAAGGTTCCCTGTCGGGTCTTTACTCATAGCCCGTTTAATCGAGCCAAAATTAGCGGCCACATAAAGGGGATACTCTCCGGCGGCTACGGCGGTGGTCATTCTGGTGCCGCCTCTACCCCACACCGGCTCCTGCGCGGCGAGCTTGCGCGCGTAATCCAACGTTTTTTCCAGACCCCAGGCAGGCACTAGGCCAGCTATATCA
>JBOHVR010000265.1:0-5688 GCA_050735755.1 Binatia bacterium | reverse complement strand
CTCTATAGCTCCGCCCCGTAAGGGCCAATGCCCTTTCAAAAACTTCTTACCAAACGATCGGACGGGCGCTGCTTCATCAGCAGCGCCGGGAATATTAGGCGGTCTGGTCCGATCTATGCCCGAGCTTCCGATTTAGGCCGGCTTGCGACCCACTCACCTTCAACAAACTGCAGAGGCACATCCACTTTTGTCGGCCGATTCAGCAGCTTGAGAAGAAGCTTAACTCGTCCTCTGGCGCTTGGAGGTTCCTGTATGATGCCGATCAACCCCGCGAACGGCCCGCCGGTAATGCGAACCTCTTGTCCGCTTCTGAGGTTCGAGCGTGCCTCGATAATGCCTTCATGATTCGCTTGGTTCATGAGAAAGTTTACAATTCCGTCATCGATCGCAGATGGAGAACCGTTAAAGCTGACGATGCGGCTTACTCCAGGTGACCACAACGCGTAGGAATATTCCCCGGAAGAGACGCTCATCCGTACAAATAGATAGTTGGGAAATAGAGGAAGAAGTCGCCTTCGCTTCTTGGCTGAGTCCGGCAAAAGCAATCGTGGAAAAAACACGGTTAGTCGTTTTGCCCTTAAGTGAAACTGCGCGTACTCCTCTTTTTGAGGCTTGCTGTAAACCACATACCAATGCCGCTCTGCTGTCATTTCTGTAGGTCCATGACATCAATGACCTGTGCAAGGGGACCGCAGTAATGGCAACGTATGTGCCAGCCCCAAAAATCTACTCGCGGCGGTCAGGGTAACAAGCTGAACTCACGGGAGATTTTCTGGATTACTAAGAAATTTGATTGGCGAAGAAGTGGTAGAGAAAAATCGGCAAGAGATGTCCGATGCCGCAAGCTAAGTTGTCAAGAATTCATAAAAAAACCTACTTTCGGAAAAAATTATCCGATCGGACGCGCGACGATACGCTTTTATGTCTTTGCGGTTTTAACTGATCGGTGAACCAGTGTTGGGACAGCGGGTGGCAGATCTATTCGCAGTCTTGAATCTGGTGGCGGCCTAGCGAAGATTTAGCGCATGCGGACTTGCACCATCGGCATTGCTGCACGTACGCGAAAGTTACATAAGTGCAAGCCAGGATTGCTTATTCTAAGCCCATAAGACTGACTTAGGAGACTACGTAGGTAGCATGTCACCATAGACCATTATCATTTCTAGTTGGCATGTTTCATGCGCGACATACACCATTGTTGGTTCCTAGCTGGTATTTTCGTGTTGGACTGGTGGATCAATGCGAGAAAAGCTCCTGCTCGTAGAAGATGACGCAGACCTTATGGAAGTAATGACTATTTTCTTGACGCTGCGAGGGTATAAGGTCTTGAAGGGAAGAAATGGGGCTGAAGCCCTCGAGATTGCGGCTTCTCAACTTCCCGATTTGATAATCTTGGATATATTTCTACCTGGCATGGATGGTTTTCAAGTAGCATCTAAGATACGGAAAAATCCCAAGATTCGACATGTGCCTATCCTGGCGGTCACTGGACGTGAACTTTCCGACATCCGAGCGCGAAAAGCCTTTGACGGTTATGTGACTAAGCCTTCCGACCTAAACCTATTGGAAGCTAAGATTGAGGAACTCTTAAAGTAAAAGGCGCATGTGAATGGTAGCGCTTGAAGGCATCAATCAACTCAGGCTCATTCACCCAAAGCGAGCCATACCCAATCAAGCCTTCCTTGCGCGCCGGCCAGCGTCCGCACTGGAGGATCGCTGCCCGCTATGGTTTGATGCGGTAGTTCAGCTTTTCAGATTCCTTGCGGGCTTTCATCCATTCCGGCGATTGGCGCGGGTCGCCATCCTCGCGAACTTCGACAAGGGTTTTTCTTGCCTCCCGCTTAATCTTCTCTGAGATGCCGTATTTGAGGAGAGGAATGCCGGCTTCGGTCCGTGGCGCGGTGATGGCAGCGGTTTTCCCACGCTCCCATAAAGGGTTCCCCATCGCTTCGATATAGCCCTTCAAGTCGAGAGCCTGAACTACCTCGGCGGTGTAAAGAACAGGCATCATGCGAGGACGAGTACGCAATCTGCAAAAAGGGAAAGATGGAAAGTATTGCCGTCACCTGTGAGTCGGTGACGCGGACCGGAGAGAATTTACAAAAAAAAGGGGAGCCATCCGACCTAATGGCCCCCTTTTTTACTCGAATAGACTACCAGCGATTACGCGGCCCGCTTCGTCTGTTACCGCCGCCGCCACTGCGCTCACCGTCGCTCGGGCGGTTTGCCATGGGCCGGGCTTCATTGACCGTTAGGGTTCGCCCTTCCAGCTGGGTTCCGTTCAAGGCCTCAATCGCCTTTTGAGCCTCCTCTGTTGATGCCATCTCAACAAACCCGAAACCGCGGGAACGGCCAGTGATTTTATCCGAGATGACTCGAGCCGATTCGACCGAGCCATGCGGGGAGAAAATGCTTTCCAACTGTCCTTCTGTAACTGAATAGGGCAAGCCGCCCACATATAACTTACTGCTCATATCTCCTCCTTAGAGATGTCAAAGGTCTCCGCCCTAGGCACGGATCACTGATAGGGAAAAAAACAGCAGAGCTAAAATGACAGGAAATAAACCCTGGTCGGATGCTCTAACCACTAATCACGTTCACAAGGTGAGACACGCTTAGGGCCTTTCCTCCTAGCCGTTCTCTCATCAGAAGGCCCCATACTGAACGAGGTCGAAGTACTATAGGGAAATCGCCCGATCATGTCAAACGGATTTTAGGATTGTGGTAGCGTCCTGATCTGGTGCCTGATAGGAACCAGGTTCAGTGGTTCATGGAGCGAACGAGGAATTGAGCCACGGCGGCGCTACGGGCTTTGCGCCCCCGAAGGGGATCTCTTTTCAAAGGGTCCCGACTGACAAAAGTCTTTTGCTTCGATGCTTGTGAACCATCAACTCGATGCTGCAACTGTGAATCGAGCCTTTCGCCACGAAGCGAATCTGATCGATCGATCCGTCCGGATTCGCGGCGCCGGAGGAGATTGGAGTAAAGTCAAACCTCTATTTCCTGACGGCATGGCGGAAGGCGCGAGGTTCTTCAAAAAACACGGTTACATACCCGCCAACAACATTTACGTTATCCGCGGGGACACTTACAGACGAAACCCGTGGCTTGCAGTAAATCTCTACCATGCATTCGTCAAAGCGAAGGAATTCGCGCAGGAACGGTTATCTCGAAACATTCCTTCCGGGCTGGTGTTTGGCGAAGAATACTTCAATCAGACACGAGAAATCTTTGGCGAAGACCCGTATCCCTATGGCGCGAGCGCGAACCGCAAAATGATGGAGAACCTCATCGACTATTCCTACGAGCAGGGCCTTATCCCGAGCAAGCCGAAGATGGAAGACCTCTTTACATCGAACACGTTAGAGTTGTAAAAGAAACGGTAGAAATAAAAAGAGAAGGGAGTTGCCATGGCAGCCATACTGTACTTAGCGACGGATGAGGGAGTCATCGTGCTCAAAAGCGAGGACAGGCGGTCGTGGAAGGTTGAAACACAGGGCCTCGAAGACTGGTCGGTAAACGAAGTGGCCGTCCTTCCTTCGGCGCCAAACCGGATTTTTGCCGGCACTCGAGGCGACGGCGTCTGGCTTAGTGAAGACTTTGGTCAGAGCTGGAAAAAGCCGAGCTACGGGAGGCCGGGACCCGGTAAAGTCAGATGCGTAACCATCGATCCTGCTGAGCCCAATACGCTCTATGCCGGGGGCGAACCTATCGAAGTTTTTGTCAGCCGGGATGGAGCAAAGAATTGGACCAACTTGAGTTCAGTATGGACCATTCCCTGGGTAGGATCGATCACGTATCCCGTCGCGGAGGTCGAGCCTCATGTCCGGGATATCGCGTTAGATCCGAAAGATTCGCGCACGGTCTACGCCGCCCTCCAGGTGGGTTACATGCTCAAAAGTGAGGACGGAGGACAGAGTTGGAAGCTCCTAAATAAAGATCTTGACGCGGATGTCCATACGATTGTGGTTCATCCGCAGGATACGAAGCGGATTTTGATCGCGACGGGCGGGCACGATTGCCGGTCGGGAAAGGTTCGCGGCAAAGCGCTTTACATGAGCCATGACGGCGGTGAAAGTTGGGATCCTACCGCGCTGGATTTTTCTCAGGAGTATTCCGTCCCGCTAACGATGCATCCGCGCAATCCGGACATTGTCTATTCAGCTCTGGCTCATGGGACGCCAGGGAGGTGGCGCAGAGGTGGCGTCGGGGCGGATGGAATCGTGGTCCGGACGAGCGACGGAGGAAAGAGTTGGCAAAAAATCAACGGGAGATTTACCGAGCTTAACAACTACTTCGCCGGAGCGATCGCTTTTGACCAGGCGAACCCGGATTACATTTATACCGCTGTAACTAACGGGAAGCTATACATGAGCCCGGACGGCGGCGATTCCTGGAATGAGATAGGCGTTCAGGTCCGTCGGGTATCGGACATCAAGTCCGTTCAGGCGTGAATCGGCGCGCAAGCTGCGGCCCGAAAACTCACGGAGGTTATCATGTCGCATCCAACCATTAGGATGGAACGACCGAGCGTGTACAACGGCCTTGACTGGCTGGTCGCCATGGACGAAGGCCTATTTGCCAAAGAGGGATTGAGTATCGAACTCGTAGCGCATGGTGGAGAAAAAAAGACCAACGTTGCGGTCACGGACTGGAATCAGGTTAAATCCAACGCCGGCCATGCGGAGGCCATGGAGCGCGGCTGCGCCAACATTTTCAATGCCTGTGAGTGGGGCAATTATCGCCGGTCGCAGGACACTCAGGTAGGCTGCAGACAGCTCGGGAGACGCGCATCGGTAGTCGCCGGTGCGGTCGCAGTGCCGCCGTGGTCCGAGATTTATACGCCACAGCAACTTGCCAACAAGAAAATTGCCGTATCTTTCCATTCCGGGACGCATTACCTGACGCTGCAATTGTTGGAAGGATTCGTTCCGCGCGAGATGATCAAGCTGGTGAGCAGCGGGCGACCGTCGGAGCGCTATCGGGCGATGATGGACGGCACCGTTGATGCATGCAGTGTGCGCGAGCCGTGGAATACTGTCGCTGAAAAAAACGGCTGTCGGCTCATCGTTCAAGGGTTTTATTACGGCACGGACACGGCGACGCCGGAAATCGGCGCGGAAACGTATGCCGCTATCAATGGCGCCCTAAGCGAGGCCGTCCGGCGGATCAATGCCAACAAGAGGGCATATCTTCACTACTTCATCGATAATGAGAAGGCGCCGGAGGTGAAGGCATTGAGTCTCAATGACTTCAACCTGAACCGGATCGTGTTTGTCGAGCCCGGACAACCGATACCCCGAGACGAGCTCATGCGGACGTACGACTGGATGCTTAGCTGGAACTTGATCGATGCCGGTCACGGTGTTGAGGATCTTGTCAATACTCAGGTGATGGCGCAGGCTTAATCATTCCCAAAACCCGCATTCGCGTAAATCCTTCGCTTCGTAAGTCAGCACCGCCCCGGCTTTCTAGAAAAGCCGCGCACGGTGTGTTAGCTTTACCCTCTTCGCAGAGTCTTATTTCCCTGCCATCGCGCCCGTAGCTCAATTGGACAGAGCACCAGACTACGGATCTGGGGGTTGGGGGTTCGAATCCCTCCGGGCGCGCCATAAAATTCAGCAACTTATGCCCGCCAAATCTGGTCCTATTTCCAATTGTTTCCATTTCTGTTTCTACTCTCGTTTT
>JBOHVR010000264.1:0-5831 GCA_050735755.1 Binatia bacterium | reverse complement strand
ACTGAGGATTGTGGAGCAACGCAAGCTGCTTCATTTGTGCTAGCAGCCATGGCGGAATCCCAGACTTTTCTATACTCACAGTGGCTCCGAGAACGGAGCGGATATGTTCGGGCGAGGGGTATCTTTGGCGGATGGCCGGGGATACCGTTCCCAGCTTACCCGGCCCAACTGATACTGGCGGGATTTTTTCAAGCAACGCCTCTACCTGAGAAGGTCCAAGCCGCTTGATCTGACTCAAGAAGCTCCACTGATCCGGCCAGGGGCGAAGCTCGGAGTCATCAAGATTTAGGAACTCCGTGTTCCCCAAAGCCCGACATTTCTTCTGCAGTGGCAAGGCGATGAGATTGCCAAACCCAGCTCGTGGCAAGAAATCCTGGCTGGGAAAAAACCGGTCGTAGCTGGCGAGATCCATCTCTGCGCGAATCACCATGGTTTCCTTGAGAAGCCGTATCCCCAACTGCCTGGCCGAGGTGGCAGATACCGGCGCGGAAAAGAAAGTCCAAACATGACCACCATTCCCGGACCGTGATCGTTCCAGATAGGCTGGAACTCCGTAATCTTTGCAGATATTCAGAAACGCCAAAGCATCAAGTGCCCAGCCTTCTTTGTCGAAATCGCAAGCTAAAAACCAGCAGCTGTCATCTTTAAGCACAGGATAAACACTGATGGTTCTCTCGCCGCTCAGGTGACTAAGGATGACTTCATCGGTTAAAGGAAGATATTTCTTTGGTTTTCCCTTCCTGGAGCTCCATGGGTCCTCGCAAGCTGGTGAGTAACCCTTCTTTCCAGTTCGTTCATTGGACCAGAATACTGCATAGACATCCTCTCTTCCCCTGAAGAGTGCCCGAAAAAGCTTTATCTTCTCTCTGCTCGAAGAATTGGAATCAATGCGGAGAGGTCTGGCAGAAGTTAAAAGTGCATGTCCTTCGTAGCTCCTCGCTTCCTGAGTTTCCTCAACTCTGGTGTCGGACCCCACAAAAGGGGGCTCGGATTGGTTGTAATCGGCTTTTGGTTCAGAAACTTCTATGCCCAACTTTTTTCTAAGCTGAGCGTTTTCCTGACGCAGTCTCTCTATCTCCTGGAGGGCTTTCTCTAACTCGAGCGTCATCTCTTTTTCCATGGCGTTGGGGATTTAGCCGAGAATCATTCTTCTTCCGATAGAATTTTTTCCGGCAGTAAGAACATTGAAACACATAGGTCGGTCCTAACCCTGACCTTCTAGAAGGGCGCGTCCGAGTTCCGAAGTTGCCGATGCAGCAAAACGGCGCGCCGTCGCTGGTACTGATAACGGTCCGGATGCAGTTAATTCGACGACGTATCTCGGCGTAAAGGGAATCCGCGTGACTCTCCGCACCCTGTATGCGATCCACACGGTAAGACCTTCCCTTTCTGTCTCATGTCTGGCAGCGTGCAGAAGAAGATGGCCATCCATAGCAGGTGGCCTACAAAGGGGTTCTTCATAGTACGCAATTTGCGTTACGCAGTTTACGTAATACCGCAGCCTACCCCGCCGGTAGAGCAAATTCTGGGCTGCGGGGTTAGCTGAAAAACCTCCTTTAGTTTTCCCAGAGAAGGGTGACGGCGCAAAAAGTCAAAAAGGTTTGCCTGAACATCCCGAGCTGGCCGCTCGCCTAAAGGTAAGTCCCAAGACGATCAGAAATAAAATGGCTTCAGGGATCTTTAGAAAGGGCGTACACTATTTCAGTCATCGAAGCCTCCGTCCGAAATTCAAGTGGTCTGCGGTCCAGGCATGGTTAGAGGGTGAAGACCGCCCTAAGGCAAAGGACCAAGACGACCTTATTTCTATGGCACGTGGCTACTTCTCGGGGAGGCCGACCTGCCTGTGCCAACGGCAGACAGGGATCGGGCTAAGAGACTCTGGTGTCCCCGGATTACGTCCTCGGAGCCATATTCGGTCGCTCAATTGCAGCATGCTGTCCCCGGAGATTCACCTTTCTCATCTGTCAAGCCTTCTCCGACACGAATTCCTGACTTGCAGCAAGAAACCCGGCTCCAACCGTGCCTCCTCAACCAGTGCATGCTGCACAAACTTCCGCGCCCGTTGGTCGGACACAGCGAAAAACGCACGGACGAAGTCGCGGTAATCGGCGAGGATCTGCGAGTGGAGTTTGAAGATGCTCATGAGCGAGCTCCAGTAGACTCTCCGGACAGAAACCACAGCGCCGCCGGGTGAACGGTCACCTGCTGCGGCATCCCTTGCGCGCTCTCAGGCGTCAACGTGATCATATGGAGGCTGGCGTGAGTGTATTCGGCGGCCGCCGCCAAGAGCGCACGCGCCTCGCGCTCCCGGGTGACGGGATCATCGAGCTCAGCGCAGACCTGGATCAACTTCGCCTCCTCGCTCGCGCGGCGGGTGAAAAAATCCACCTCGTGCCCGTCGCGGGTACGCACGTAAGTGGCGCTCACACCCCGCCGCTCCAACTCCACTCGCACCGCCGTTTCCAATGCGTGCCCGAGGTTGGCCCGCCCGCTACGGTCAAAGACCGGAATCAGCCCGGGATCCACAGGGTACGCCTTGCGGGGGTTGACCATCCGCCTACGCTCGGAAGCCGCCTCAACCCATACCGTGCGCACGAGAAAGCAATCTTCCAGATAGCCCAAAAGCTGATGCATCGTATCTTTGGAGATCGCTATGCCCTGTGACTTCAGAGCTGCATAAAACTTCTCCACGCTGAACATCGCCGCCGGATTACCAAGCAGGTGACGCAACAGCCAGCGTAGGCCCGCAACATTGGTAACGCCGTGCCGTTCGACCACATCCCGCATGAGCGCGACATCCACGTAGTCACTGAGCAGGCGTTGGCGCATTGCGGTATCCAATCCTTGGGCCTCGGGAAATCCGCCGGCGGTAAGATAATCGAGGAACGCTCGCTCCAGCGCCGACCGCTGCGGTGCCGTCAGGAAGTCCGGCGCCTCTGGCACGGCGTGCTGGTGGTGGCGCAGATACTCCTCGAAACTGAACGGGTGAATCATCACCTCCCACGCCCGCCCGCGCATGGCGGTCGCAATCTCGCGGCTGAGCAGGGCTGCCGAAGAGCCGCTGAGGAACAGCTCCACCTTTTCGGTATCGAGGAGCCGTCGCACGAAGCGCTCCCAACCGGGCACCGCCTGGATTTCGTCGAAACACCAGGTGACGGTCTCTTGCCCGCGGAGCCTCGGGTAGCGGCGGTAGTACTCCTCGATGAGCACGTGGAGATCCTTCGCCTGGAGTCCCGCGAGTCGCTCGTCCTCAAAATTGATGTAGGGCAAGCGCTGGCGGCCCACCCCGCGCTCAAGTCGCTCACGGCGGAGCTGATGCAAAAAAGTAGTCTTGCCTGCGCGGCGCATGCCGACCACCGCGGTCGCCTTGCCCGGAAGGCTCACGGCCCCATGGATGCGGCGTGGGGTGGCTTTCGGAAGCGGCTCGACGAGCGAGTCGGCGAGCTTCTCGGCAAGCTGAGCGCGGAACGGCTGAGCAGTATCAGATTTCATGGTACTGACAATTTATCCTTATAATAAGGAGAAATTCAAGCCTTTCTCTCCTGTAAATAAGGAGAAAATGGCTTCACTTCCGATCATTCTCCATTTGTGTGCCGTGGTTTCGAGATTCAAAGCCAGGACGCAGCGCAAGACCTCGCAATGGGCGGGGGGCAAGCTACCGCTGAGCATCCGCGCCAAGTGCGGCAGGTCCTCAGGGCCCTATCGCAATCCATCGACTCCGCTTCGCGTTCGGGGTGATTGTTGCGGATTTGCGCAATTGAGCAAACGTGACAGGTTCACCAAGAGGTCTTAGTCCTGCCCCCTTCCCCTGCCGAAATGGCGCTTCACAACTCGTTTTGAGACTTCCAGAATTCTCAAAACATGGAGGCGCCACTTCACCGCCATTTTTGGACTTTCGGAATTGCGAAAAGGCAAAAGTGACGGGCGATGAGTTGGAGCGGAGGCTCGGAAATAAAGAACTCTCAAAAAACGGGAACGCGCGGTTCGACCGTGTCCTCGACCCTGAGTGCTCGGGCCGAACGGCCACTTCCTAGGAAAGCCGAGATCGGGTTAAAAAAACTCTCCGGAGAGTTTAAGGATTAGCCAACTTAGATATCGAAACGGGCCTCACTTTTTTTTCATAAGAACTATCTTCGCATTGCCGGCGTCCGCTCGCTCATGCACCGCTGCCTTCCGTAGCAGCCCTGGCGCAATGTTCCAATGTTGCCCGGCATCGGTAATCACAGTAACCGTTTTTCTATTGTAGCGGGTCACTATCCCGACCAATAGCGGATGCCCGTCAGGATGAAAAGTAACACGTTCGCCGATCTTTAAGTCTAGCATCTGTGAGTGCGCGCGCATCTGGCTCAAAAAACGCGAGCGCTCGACGATCCTGTGGTTCAAATCGATGAGTTCCGCTTCGCTGAGTTTGTCGATATCAATCTTCGTCATGGTTTCTAATTCCTCTTTGACGGATTGAAATGCGGGCTTCGGATGCGCCTACCCCAGTTCATTCCCAAGGCATGTCGAACCAGTGGATGAACTCTTCGTAGGCTTCCTCGGCTAGGCTATACTTTGTGCCACGGGCACTCGTGCGTTCAAACCGTAGTTTGGCGTCCTGGAACAGTTGCGCTACCGCATCATGGATCAAGTCTTTAACTTCGCTGGGATCGCTCGCTTCACTCGCCTCGATTAGAGAAAAGGCCAGTGAACGCTCGTTTTCCCCTTCATCTTGTTCGGCGGCAGCTATTGCGGCGGCGTAGTGCAGCATGCCGGCCAGCATGACGGAGAGCCGGTGCGTGCGCCCGCCAGGGACCAGCTTACGTAACATGCGCACCCATACCTCATATGTGTCCGCACCGACAACAGGCCTGAAGCTGCGACTTGTTTCCTTTGCAACCGCTTTTGCCGGTTTCTTCGTCTTCATACCGACCGCTCCAGCCTTCCTTCAACCCCGTGAGGGCAATGGGCACGTGATGGCGTCAAGATCAAGACCTGTATAATATCCATTGCTTGTCGCTCTCGGTATCGTGCCTCGGGCAAGGTTTCATGTCGTACCTGACGAGAAACTCAGAATTCATAGCCTCGGCCCACCCAGTAGTGCCAATCAGCGACGGCTTCCTTGGTTTCAGGGTCCGCTGCCAACGGTTCCAACTGGGACAACGGCACCGCCAGGCTACGGCCACGCCACCGCACTCGAACAAACATCTCGGTTTCACACTCCTCCTCCGGAGCCATACCCAAGACATTCACCTCTTCCCGGATCGCACCGGCGAGATTTCGCGCTTGGATCTGCAGCGGGCTTTGAAGGGGACTTTCATCCTCCCCTCAAGGTAGTAATACCAACCCATCGCTCGCTCCTCGGAGTTGTACGCGTCAACGACAGCTTCCATTTCAATCCGGCGCTCACGAATTTTGTTTTCCTTCACGCGGGCCATCGTCGCAACTTAACGGGGCTTATCCCGATTTCCCTCCCCGGTCAATAGTATCCTTGGTCCACGACTTCGGAAGAGTACCTTACGATTGACGAGCTGGCCGCTTGAAGGTAAGTCCCAAGACGACAGTCCCAAGACGATCAGAAACAAAATGGCATCAGGGACCTTCAGAAAGGGTCGTGCACTATTTCAGCCCGAGAGGGCTTCGCCCGCGATTCAAGTGGTTGCGGTTCAGGCATGGTTAGAGGGCAAAGACCAGCCAGTCGGACGGGAAGAGGAAGGGCTCATCCCTATGGCACGCGGCTATTTCTTAGGAAATTCGAGCTCGGACTGACACACTCCGGTGCCGTGAAAGTCGATTTAGTAAGCCGAACTCGCCCAGACTGCAAAATTACCAGGATGGGATGGGTATAGAAG
>JBOHVR010000263.1:0-6492 GCA_050735755.1 Binatia bacterium | reverse complement strand
ACTGGCTGAAGCGTACGGGATGCTCGGGCTACGCGCTGTCAAGCCCCATGAAGTGGAACCGGTTTTACGGGAAGGGCTGAAGCACAAAGGACCCGTACTGATGGATTTTCATACCGATCCCTTCGAGAATTGCTACCCGATGATTCCAGCCGGCGGGGCGCAGCATGAGATGATCCTGGAAGATCCTCCTGAGCTAAAGAAGGCGCAGAAGGGTGGCGGAGTCAAGAAGAAGGTTGAGGAAGGGGAAGGCGTTCTTCCAGCTTAAAGCGCCGTGCATGGAACATATCATATCGGTTTTAGTTGAAAACAAATTCGGCGTTTTGGCTCGCGTCGCCGGCCTATTCAGCGCCCGCGGCTATAATATCGAAAGTCTGTCGGTAGCGCCGACATTGGATCCCACGACGTCGATGATCACTGTGGTGACCGAAGGAGACGATCGCATCATCGAGCAGATTATGAAGCAACTCAATAAGGTCATTGAGGTGTTGAAGGTCGTGGACTTGACCGAAGCGGATTATGTTGAGAGGGAGACCGCGCTGATCAAGGTCAATGCGCGGCCGGAGCACCGGGATGAGGCCATTCGGATTTGCGATATTTTTCGTGCCAAAATCGTCGATTCTACGCCCCAGACGTACACGATCGAAATTACCGGAGACGCGGACAAACTCCAGGCGATTATCAACCTGCTCAAACCGCTAGGTATCAAGGAGTTGGTGCGAACGGGTCGGGTCGCTATCCCGCGGGAAGCCGCCAGGACGGCGCGGCGGGACGGCGCGCCGGTCAAGGCCTAGAGCGCGCGATATTCCAGCCTCTCTGTTCCCACAAGACGTAAAGGTTCAGTTAGGCTTCCGCACCAAGAGTTCGTCTCCGGAGCGGTGCGGGACGCCTGTATTTCTAGTTGTTTATCGTTCCGGGCCGAGGTTGACAGCGAAGCTCCCGAGTGGATATCCTACTCTTTATAAAAGGAGAGATGCGATGCAGGTCTATTACGACAAGGATGCAGATCTAGGCTATTTGAAGGGCAAGCGGGTGGCGATTCTCGGGTACGGCAGCCAAGGTCACGCTCATGCCAACAATCTGAGAGACTCCGGCGTCGAGGTAGTCGTAGGACTTAAGAAGGGCAGCCAATCCTGGCCCAAGGCTGAAAGCATGGGTTTACAGGTTATGGAGACTGCTGACGCGGTCAAGGCGGGGGACATTGTCATGGTGCTTCTGCCCGACGAGCTTCAAGGTGATATCTATGAGCAGGACATCAAGCCTGGACTGAAAAAGGGGAACTATCTGGCTTTTGGCCATGGCTTCAACATTCATTTCAAGAGGATTGTTCCAGATACCGAGGTGAATGTTTTTATGGTTGCGCCCAAGGGGCCTGGTCATCTTCTGCGAAGCGAGTTTGAGAAAGGTCGCGGCGTCCCGTGCCTGCTAGCGGTTCAGCAAGACCCTTCCGGCAACACCAAGCAGGTGGGCTTAGCCTATGCGAGCGCCATTGGAGGCGCTCGCGCGGCCGTTATCGAGACAACTTTTAAAGATGAGACCGAAACCGATCTGTTTGGTGAGCAGGCAGTTCTCTGCGGCGGGCTTACATCGCTGATCGCGGCCGCGTACGAGACGTTGGTTGCCGCTGGCTACCCGCCTGAAATGGCCTATTTCGAGTGTGTCCACGAGGTCAAGCTGATCGTAGATCTGATCTATGAAGGTGGTTTGGCGAATATGCGTTATTCGATCAGCAACACCGCGGAATACGGCGATCTCACGCGGGGAAAAAGAGTGATCGGACCCGAGGTGCGCCAGGCGATGCAAAATTTGCTTCAGGACATCCAGTCGGGCAAGTTTGCCGAGGAGTGGATCAACGAGTATCGCTCGGGGTTGCCTCATTTCAACGAGCTCAGGAAAGAAGCGTCAGCTCACCCGCTGGAAAAAGTGGGGATGCAGCTCAGATCAATGATGCCATGGCTGGGCCAAAACCGGTTGGTCGACAGAAGCAGAAATTAGGGTGGTGGAGGATGGTAGACATTGGCGACGTATGAGAATTGCCAGAGAAGGCTACCCCTTAATTCTCGTCGCGGCGGTTGTGAGTGTGGTCGCGTTCTATGTAGACTGGCAGTGGGTGGGCTTCTTGGCGGCAGGCATTGCGCTTATTTTTGCCGGGTTTTTTCGCGACCCCGACCGCCAACCGCCGTCAGGTGAAGGACTCGTACTTTCACCCGCCGACGGGCGCGTGGTGGCGATCCGGGAGGCGGGAGAATCCGGAACTCAATTGAGTATTTTTCTGTCGCCTCTGGATGTTCACATCAACCGGTCACCGATCACTGGCAAAGTAAAGGAAGCGCAATACCAACCCGGAAGGTTTCATGCTGCCTTTAGAGACAAGGCATCAGAGCTGAATGAACGGAACGCGATTACGCTTGTTGATCCAAAGGGGAAGAGGCTCCGGGTCGTGCAAATTGCCGGCGTGCTCGCTCGCCGGATCGTGTGCTACGTGAAAGCAGGGGACTCGCTGGATATCGGGCAGCGATTGGGGCTCATCATGTTCGGCTCGCGCGTTGATGTCTTTTTTCCGCCCGGCGCGCAAACACAGGTAAGCGAAGGACAGCGAGTCAAAGGCGGCGAGACCGTGATAGGAAAACTTTCATGAGCGGGTTTGAAGATCCGACCCAGCCGCAGCTCTCAGCGCGCAAAGTGCGCATGTTTCCTCGAAGAGCGATCAATCGTGTCGGACTCCGGCGCCGGGTTCATTCCGCGCAGCTGAAGAAGGGTATCTACATTATTCCCAGCCTGTTTACCACGGGCAATCTCATTTGTGGCTTCTTCTCGCTCATTTCAACCTTCAACGGCCAATATTTGCAAGCGGCGATGTTCATTATTTTCGCGCACGTTCTCGACGGCTTGGATGGTTCCGTGGCGCGTCTGACGCGGGCCACCAGTCAGTTTGGAGTCGAGTTCGACTCCCTGGCGGACCTGGTTTCGTTTGGCGTTGCGCCCGCGGTGCTCGTCTATTATTGGGCTTTGGTCCCGTGGAAGACGTGGGGTTGGCTTGCCGCTTGTTTGTTTGTGGTTTGCGGTGCCTTGCGCCTGGCGCGTTTTAACGTGCAGATCCGATCGGCGGAGAAGAGTCATTTCGTCGGTCTCCCGATTCCTGCCGCGGCGGAAATGATCGCGGCGACCGTGTTAATGTACTACTATTTGGGAGGGGAAGGGGCCGCGAATAAGGAAATCATTCTGCTTCTCGTTATCTATGTTTTGGCCGGCCTCATGGTGAGCAACTTCACCTATTTCAGCGTTAAGCAGGTCAAGCTCAAGAAAAGGCAGCCGCTGCAAGCCCTCTGGATATTGCTTTCTGCCGCTTTGATCATTAAACTGGCAATTGTGGTGCCGCAGATCATGTTCTTCATGGCGGTTTTGTTATATACGTTGTCAGGCCCTCTGGTATGGTGCGTCGAGCTTTATCGTCGGCAACGGAAAAAGAGAACTGAGGTCGCAGGAGCTCTGTAGATTAACGGCTTGAATGCGCAGTTCCTGAGTTGCTCCCGTTGGCCCCGCCGCGGGAGTTTTTTTTTATGGAGGACGAATCATGACTGAAAGAGCGGATAAGGAAACGATCGTAAAGATCTTTGACACGACGCTTCGCGATGGGGAGCAGTCGCCAGGGGCAAGCATGAATGTGGACGAGAAGGTTGTGATCGCACACCAGCTTGAGAAGCTCGGCGTGGATGTAATCGAGGCGGGATTTGCGGCTTCGTCAGAAGGGGACTTCGAGTCGGTGGAGCGGGTCGCCAAGGACCTTAAACTGCCTAGGGTTTTGAGCCTCGCGCGGGCTCAAGAAGGGGACATCAAAAAAGCGCTAAAGGCGGTGGAGAAAGCCAAGCATCCGGGCATTCACGTTTTTATCGCGACTTCCGATATTCACATGAAGCACAAGCTCAGAATGTCGCGAAACGAAGTCTTGGATGCGGCCGTATGGGCGGTTGGCTACGCGAAAAGGCACATTGATTATATCGAATTTTCCGCTGAAGACGCGTCGCGCAGCGATTGGGAATTTCTCGTGCAGGTTTACCGGGAAGTCGCGCGCGCCGGCGCCAGGATTCTGAACGTGCCCGACACGACAGGATATGCGATTCCCTCTGAATTTGGCGCCCTCGTGAGCTACCTGGTGGAGAATACAGAGGACGGTAAGAACGTCACTTGGAGCGCCCATTGTCACAACGACCTAGGCCTGGCCGTGTCGAACTCTCTGGCGGCAATCGCCAATGGCGCGCGACAGGTTGAGTGCACGATCAACGGCATTGGCGAGCGCGCCGGCAACACCTCCCTGGAGGAGGTCGTCATGTCGCTCAAGACGCGGAAGGATCTCTTTGGCTTAGAGACCCATGTCGTCAGCGAACAGATCTATCCGACCTGCCGGCTGGTGTCGCAGATCACGGGAATTCCTATTCCGATTAATAAGCCTATCGTGGGCTACAATGCGTTTGCCCACGAAGCGGGAATTCATCAGGACGGCGTTCTGAAGCAGAAGCAGACGTACGAAATTATGACACCAGAGTCTGTGGGGATCACGGGCAACCGCCTGGTGATGGGCAAGCACTCCGGCCGGCATGCCTTTGGCGAACGCTTGAAAGAGCTCGGGTTCAATCTCACCAAAATCGACATGAATCGCGCGTTTCTACGCTTCAAAGAGTTGGCCGACAAGAAAAAGGAGATTTACGACGAGGACATCGAGGCCATTCTGGCCGAGGAAATTCTGCGACTCCCGGGGAAGCCGGATCGCTATGAACTTCTTTACCTCAATGTAAACTCGAGCACGCATGCGGTGCCATCAGCGACGATCAAAATGCGCGTGGATGGGCACGAAGTTATAGACCATTCCACAGGCGACGGCATTGTGGATGCCTGCTATAAGGCGGTCGGCAAAATTATCGGTTCCCGGGCGCGGCTTGTGCGTTACTCGGTCAAGGCGATTACCGGAGGCACCGACGCTCAAGGAGAAGTTTCCTGTCTGATCGAGGAGGATAACATGCAAGTTTCCGGGCAGGGCGCCCACACCGATATCATCATGGCGAGCGCCCTGGCCTACATCAACGCTCTTAACAAAGCGGAGTATCGAAGACATTATCGCGAATTGGTGGCAAAGGAGGGGCCGTGAGCTACAAGATTGCAGTACTGGGCGGCGATGGCATAGGGCCGGAGGTGACCCATGAAGCGACGGAAGTCTTGAAGCACGTCGCCGGAATCGGCGGGTTTGACGTGGAATTCGCTCATGGTTTAGTGGGGGGAGCTTCGATCGATGCTTCCGGGAAGCCATTGACGGAAAGCGTCTTAAAGCTCGCCAAGGAAGGTGACGCCGTTCTTTTGGGGGCGATGGGCGGGCCGAAATGGGATCGACTTGACTATGCCGTCCGCCCGGAGCGCGCCCTACTGGCCCTGCGTCAGGAACTCGGACTCTTCGCCAATCTGCGTCCCGTCAAACTTTTTGCCGCCTTGGCTTCAGCCTCCACGCTCAAGCGCGAGGTTGTGGAAGGAACGGACCTGCTCGTGGTGCGCGAGCTGACCGGAGGAATCTATTTCGGCCAACCCAAGGGTATTACAAAGCTTGCCGACGGGACCGAGCGGGGCGTGAATACCGAGGTGTATACTACACCCGAGATCGAGCGTATTGCTCGAGTGGCCTTTCAAGCGGCGCGTAAACGGCGTGGCAAAGTGACGTCGGTTGACAAAGCGAATGTCCTCGAGGCCACCGAGCTGTGGCGCAAGGTGGTGACGAGCGTCCACGCGCAACAAGGTTTTGAGGATGTGCGCTTAGAACACATGCTGGTAGATAACTGCGCGATGCAGCTTATCCGAGATCCCAAGCAATTCGATGTGATTCTTACAACCAACATGTTCGGAGATATTTTAAGCGACGAAGCCGCCATGTTAAGCGGATCCATTGGGATGCTGCCGTCGGCAAGCGTTGGCGGCAAAGTCGGTATGTACGAGCCCGTTCACGGCAGCGCGCCGGACTTAGTGGGAAAGGATGCGGCCAATCCGTTGGCGAGTATTTTGACGGTTGCGATGATGCTGCGTCACTCTTTAGATCAACCCAAGGCTGCCGAGCTCGTTGAGAATGCGGTAGCAAGGGTTTTGAACGACGGCTATCGCACCGCAGACATTCAAGAACCTGGGCGCCATGCGGTGGGTTGCAAGGAAATGGGCCGTCTGGTGCGCGAATCCATCAGGAAGAATTAGAAAGCCAAAAATTTTGCCGGCGCCAGAAGGGCAGAAATACAGAACAATGGAAAAAGATAACTATTGCGTTGCCATCGTCGGGGCTACCGGAGCTGTGGGCGAGCAAATGCGCGAGGTCCTGGAAGAGAGACTCTTCCCCGTCGGCGAATTGCGCTTGCTGGCCTCGGAGAGATCGGCCGGGCAGTTTCTCGAGTGTCGCTCTGAAAGACTGCGAGTTGAGGTGCTGCGCGAGGATTCTTTCGAGAACGTCGATATCGCGCTGTTTTCGGC
>JBOHVR010000262.1:0-8804 GCA_050735755.1 Binatia bacterium | reverse complement strand
ACTCTCACCCAGGCTCTTGCAACCGCCGGCGGTGTCGATTTCGAACTGAATTCTAACGATATTACGATTTTTCGGCGCACCGGACCTGGAACGGTCGACACCGTTTCACTTCCGCTAAACGACGTTGTGGACGGAAGCGCTCCCGATCCTGAAATCCGTCCGGATGATGTGATTGTAGTTCCCACCAACACCGGCAAATATTTGGTCAAACGTTTCATTGGCAATCTGGTCGGCGGAGTTTCGATCGGATCATTAATCCCAAAGCCTTGGTGAGCTAAAGGTTTGCATGAACGCAGTATCCCCTGTTCGGATTCGGCCCCTGGCCGAACCGCCCGATATAAAATCCGAGTACGTGGATTTCCTTCAGCCGAACGAGCGACATTTTAATCTTACCGACTATTGGTACATTCTCATAAAGCGCCGCCGCACAGTAATAATTATTTTTTTTGTCGTAACTGCGGTGGCAGCTTACTTCCCTCTGACCGCGACACAACTCTACACAGCAACCGCTACACTTAAGATTGAACCGCAAAACCCTCTCGTAACCGCGGTTAAAACAGTTGAGACGCTCGATGCAGGTGACGATTATTATCCGACGCAATTTGCCCTGTTAAAGACGCCTTCCCTGGCAGCCAGGGTCATTAAGGACCTGGATATCGACTTAAATGAATTTGCTAAACGATTTCAGGCAGTCAGCCCTAATCCTATCGCTCGGATACAATCCGCCGTCGTTGCGCCACTGAGATCTTTGTACCACTACCTATTTCCGAGTTCCGAACCCGATTCGGAAGCTGAAGTCGCTATGACAGTCTCGGCACCGCAAGACGACGTCAAGAAAAATGTCCGCCCTGAGCTTATCGACCGTTATCAAAAGGCCATGAGCATCGCGCCAGTTCTAAAGACGCGGCTCGTCCAGGTTCAATTCACCACGCCTCGTCCACGCCTGTCGCAGGCTCTTGCCAATCTTCATGTCCAAAGCTTCGTACGAATGAGTTTGGAGGGAAGGTTCAATCTGACCAAAGAGGCGCGTGAGTTTCTCGAGAAGAAAGTAATCGAACTTAGACAACAAATGGAAGCTTCTGAGGCCGCCTTGAACAGCTTTCGCCGCGCGCACGGGGTGGTGTCGGTGGAGAAAGGCGATAATATCGTTATTGATCGGTTAGTAGAGCTAAACAAGCAGCTCACCACCGCACGAGCGCAGCGAATTGAAGCAGAGTCACTTTACCGAACTGTAGAAGACAAGAATCATCAGGATCTTGCCGAACTCATGAAACAAGGCCTGGTACAGCAGCTAAAGAGCAATGTCGCTAACCTGGAAACGGAGAAAGCCCGTTTTTCGACAATTTTTAAGCCCGATCATCCACGGATTCGCGAGTTAGGTAAACACATCGCTGCGGCGCGGCAAGCCCTGAAGGAGGAACTTGACAACGTTGTGCGGGGTATTCAGTCTGGCTACGCGGCGGCGCTTGCCAAAGAGCGCGGCTTACAGGCCGAGGCCGACAAACAGCAGCAGGCGGCCCTCAGAATGAAAGAGCTGGGAGTCGATTACACGGTCTTGCAGGAACAGGTCAATGCTAATCGGTCTCTGTATGAGGGCGTGCTCAAACGTATCAGTGAGACAAACTTGGCCAGCGATCTACCGGTATCAAATCTGCAGATTGTCGAAACCGCGGACAAACCTCTGTATCCCTCTTCACCGAACATACCTTTGTACTTGCTGGCGAGTATCATCTTGGGGTCATTTTTCGGAATCGGTACCGCATTGCTTCTAGAGTATATCGATTCGACGGTAGGCACGCCGGACGACGTCTCGCGTTCACTCGGACTAAGCACTCTTGGAGTCGTCCCCCATCTCAAATTCTTAGCGCGAAGGCGGTACAATGACGCGCAAATCACCGCGGTTCCTTCTGAAACCGGAGAATCCTCCGAACCAACACATGCCGGCATTCCCGCGAAAGAGCTGATCGTCAGGCAACGTTCAAGTTCGATCATTACCGAGTCTTACCGGAACATTCGGACCTCACTGCTACTATCTCAGGCAGAGAAACCTCCGCAGGTCGTCCTCCTCACCAGTCCCGCGCCTGGCGAGGGAAAGAGCGTAACCACATTAAATCTCGGGATAGCTTTGGCTCAGGACGGCTACTCTGTGTTGATACTCGACGGCGACATGCGGCAGGGCCGCTGCCACATCCGTCTGGGCATGCGAAACAACAAAGGCCTTTGCAATATCCTGACAGGGGGCTTGCCGGTCGACAATGGGATACAGGCAACGAGTGTTGACGGCCTTTCCCTCCTCTCCCGGGGAAATGTGCCTCCTAATCCAACGGAACTCTTGGGATCTCTCAAGATGAGAGAAGTAATTGGGGAATTGCGCCAAGAGTTTAAATTTATCTTAATCGATTCGCCTCCTGTCCTGGCCGTCAGTGATGCGGCGGTTCTGTCCGTATTGAGCGACGGGGTTATTCTTGTATTGGACGGCCAGAGGACTTCGACGTCCGCCGCGCAAAAAGCAGTAAAGCGGCTGGACACCGTGCGCGCGCCTTTGATAGGCGTTATTCTCAATGCCGTCAACCTGGACGATCCCCATTACTCGTATTTTCGAAGCTACTCGTCTTATTACCACGACCGACTACCCGATGAAGATGAACTGAGTGATGAAACAAACGGGAACGGTCAATCCAAGGCAGATCACAACTTTTCCAGACTCAGCACGATCGCGCGATTCTGGAGCACGAAAACGCACCGAAAAACCGCCACGGCGCATGCTGTCGGCGATTACGAGCCCGTGCCGAATGGCGGCAAGCCTGGTGACGAATCGATAAGTACGGATGAACCTAGCAATGCGCGGAAATTCTCGCTGTTTCCCACTGAGCTTTCAGAGGATCTGCCCGCTTTTGCTTCGGCCAAACGCCAGGATACGGTCCCCGTCTCCCAAGAACGCCTCAACCAATTAGCACAGGCGCTTACTGAAGCAATAGGACCCATCGCTCCCCTGGTGATTCGCGAGCAGATTGCCGCTCTTGGCGAGTCTGAGTCTGCTTTCCCACAGAGACGTATCGGTGAGCTCTTAGAGCGACTCTATGGCGAACTTACAGGTGATGGGTTACTGCGCTTCCAGAGCAAAATTCCGAAAGACCTTCAGAAGTCCGCCGATCCTGAGCGCTGAAAACGGGCATTCAGAGTCACACTCCGCTGCGATCGCGTGATGCGTGACTCGCAACGGTTCTTGCCTCGCTCTTTCTTTGGTTCCTGACAGTTTTTCCCTGAACCTCGAGAGCACGCTTCGCTTCTAGTTAATCCCGGCCGGGCAAGACGCAGCCTGCCGTGCACCCGACGAGGTCGAACACGGGATATGCAGTCCCAACACGTTCCTGTTTTTAAGTTAGCGGGCGAGTTTGAAAGCGCGCCGCAAGTCAGTTGTAGCCTAGGAATAATGGCCTATAACGAGGAGACGAATATCGGCCGGCTATTGAGCGCGCTTTTAGCTCAACAAACTTCCTGTTGCGTCATCAATGAGATTATCGTTCTTGCGAGCGGCTGCACAGATAAAACCGAAGCGATCGTCAGAGAATTTGCAAGCCGTAACGGACGAATCAAGCTTATCACGCAGCCGCGCCGGGAGGGGAAGGCCTCTGCGATCAATCTCTTCTTGCGTCACACGCAGTCGGACATTGTCGTGTTGGAAAGCGCCGATACACTTCCAGAACCTACGACGATTGAGAACCTCGTGGCGCCCTTTATCGATCCGGGAATTGGCATGACTGGCGGGCACCCGATTCCAACTAACGATCCTGGAACCTTCATGGGGTTTGCCGCAAAGCTTCTATGGGCATTGCACCACGAAATCGCTCTCCAGCAGCCAAAGCTTGGTGAGATTATCGCTTTTCGCCGAATCTTTTACCGCATCCCGTACAACTCCGCAGTTGATGAGGCGAGCATCGAGCCGTTGATTCGCGGGCAGGGTTACGGGCTTCGTTACGTCCCTACGGCGGTCATTTACAATCGGGGCGCCGACTCGGTTCGTGACTTCTTAAAGCAACGCCGGCGTATCCATGCCGGACACCTGAAAATGCGACGGGAGCAGGGCTATGCCGTTTCCACTATGAGCGGGACCCGGATATTGGGGGCGTTGCTCCGCAATTGGCACTGGCGGCCGCGCTATCTGCTTTGGACCCCGCTCGTAATTGCGCTAGAAACCTACGCTCGAATGCTCGGTTGGCTCGATCTCCGCTTTCGTAAGCGGGATCACGCGGTTTGGGATATCGCGGTAACGACGAAAGTCGAGATCGCTCCTTGACACTGAAAGCAGGAATTCAATGATCGACGTCCTTTGGAAAATTCCTTTTTTTCTCCTCAATCGCCGTCTTGGTTGGCCCAGGATGCTACCCATAAACATCACGTTAAGCCCGACGCCACGCTGCAATTCCCGGTGCCTAACCTGCAATATTTGGATGAAGCGGGAAAACGAATTGTCGATCGGCGAATGGGATCGTGTGTTTGACAGCCTCGGACATGCTCCTTTTTGGTTTACCGTCAGCGGCGGGGAGCCTTTTATGTTCAAGGAGATCGTCCCATTATGCCAGTCGCTGTACGAGCGCTGCCGGCCCGGGATCATCAACATCCCGACGAACAGCCTCATGTGCGATATCATTCCTGGCAAAGTAGAAGAAATCTGTCGTAGCTGTCCGAATGCCCAGGTCATTATTAATCTCTCGCTCGACGGGGTCGGAAGCGATCATGACGCGATCCGGGGCATACCCGGAAACTTCAAAAGGTTTGAAGAAAATTACCGCGCGTTACGACAATTGAGCTGTCGCAACCTCACGATCGGAATCCATTCCGTTATTTCCAGTTTCAATGTCGACCGGGCTACAGAACTGTTCGACTACGCTCTTGGAATAGAGCCGGACTCGTACATCACAGAAATCGCCGAGCAGCGCGTCGAGCTTGATACGGTGGGGTTAAGCGTTACACCCTCCGCCGGCCGATACTCCCATGCGATCGACGACCTGATTGGGCGAGTGCAAAGCCGCCAGTTCAAGGGCATCTCCAGAATCACGGAGGCCTTTCGCGTGGAGTACTACAAGCTCGTCAAGCGGATTCTCACGGAAGAAACTCAAGTTGTTCCCTGCTTCGCGGGATGGGCCTCGGCACAGATCTATGCCAGCGGCGAGGTGTGGCCCTGTTGCGTCCGCGCGGACAACGTCGCCAACCTGCGCGACGTCGGTTACGACTTCAAGCGCGTTTGGTTCTCTCCTGAGGCAGATCGAATCCGCACGAGCATTCGAAACAAGGAATGTCACTGTCCACTTGCGAATGCGAGCTACACGAACATGCTGATGCATGTACCCACATTGGCGAGAGTGATGACCCAATCGGCCCTCGCTTCCACGCCGTTGTTTAACAAGAACCGATCTCATCCGCGCCCTCTGCCTTCAGTCAGACACGAGGGGAACGGCAAAAAAGTCGGGCCGCCAATGCACTGGCTACGAAAGCACACCTCGCAGCCGAAAGGTCCGGATTATGCGCAGCCGGTCATCAACCGGTATCGCCTCGGTATGCGAGCGCGCGGCGCCATTCGAGGAATCAAAATTATCACGGCCCCGGGTAGCTGCTCGACGTGCGAACGCCTGGCGGGCACCATCTATGCACCCGATCAGGTACCCATCATTCCGGTCCAGCAATGCAGCAACTCCGAAGGCTGCCGCTGCGCCTATTCCCCGGTAATGTCGTTCGAAGACCCCGACGGGTATCGGGTATCTGCCCAATGAAGGAGGTTAACCCATGATCAATAACACACAGGAAGCGATGAGCACGGAGAAAGCTATCGAGATTTTCTTTTGTGCCAACTTCCAGCACGAAGGGCTCGGCTCTCTGTACGAGCGAGTTGTACTCAGTCGGTTTCTGCGGGGTCTGGCCAGGCGCTACGGCTATGCCAGCGTCGTCGAGTATAGCTGTCCGGTCACCAAGGGGTGCGACAACATAACCTTCTTGGAAGAGGGATTGCACGTAACGGTAGCAGACGAGAACATCGGACGCATCCGAGATAGTTGGAAGCTTCCCCAACAACCCGTGTTCAGCGACCTAAACACGGCGCCCCCGGCGGACTTGGTCTGGAATTTTGCGCAGATCCAAATGAACGAAGCGCTATTCGATCGCATGAAACGGTTGAGCCGGAAACATTTGCTGATATTTGTCCCCAATATCCTAAACATCGGCACCCCGGCGCATCTCAGTTACCACTTGCTGACACGAACGGCTTGTCGCCATGCTGAGAGGGGAAGTGTCCGTATTCGCACGAAAACTGGTTTGCTACGATTTCTTAAAGACCGGAACGTCGAGGTGATCGAAAGCGGCTACATTGATGCGCCGCCACTGCCGGATATTGGTTTCTCGATCCGTGAACTGAAGGAAACATTAGGCTGGTCGAAGCCCGATCATCAAAACGGTAGCAGCGCACCTGAGGCGGGTCCCATAGCTGACCCCCAGATGGTGTGGCAGCGAGTGCAACAAATGATCCGCTTCGAAAAAAGCCGTGTTGTAGCACCGTTCAAGCCGGTTTTTGGCCACCACATCTTTGCGCTCGGGAGAATAGTATGAGAACCGAAGACACTGCATTGTTGATCGATTTCTTGGAGCGGAACCTACCGGACATGCCCAGTTCGTTTGATGAAGGACTGGGCATTGCCTCTGAACGCTATTCAGTTAACAAGGCGCTGCTCCGATTCCTAGGCATTCCGGGCAACAACTCGATTAAGCGCGTGCTTGAAGCTCCTGTCGACGGGCTCATGGGCGTGCCGGGCATGAACAGTGCTGTTCTAGCTCGCGAACTGGGAGCGAGCGTGACAGTCGGGAGTCCGAGTGAAGCGCTCCTGAAATACTCCGCGCCGTTCTGGTCGAAAGCAGGTTTGGGTGACAAAGTCGATTTTAACGTCATGGCCGACCGTTTTCCTTACCCCGACAAAAGCTTTGATTGGGTTTGGAACTACTGCACATTCGAGCATTTTAAAGACGCTCGCGCCCTCCTGCTCGACATGAAGCGTGTTTCGCGCCGTTATGTATGTGTCCTTACCCAGAATGCCTACAACTACGGTTATCCTATCCACCGCTTGTACCATCTGCTCCATCGGCAACGTTGGGATCACGGCTACAGCCGGTGGATGAAGCTACACAATCTTGTTCGGCTCTTCAAAGCATGCGGGCTTACCGTCGTAAACAAAGGATGCGTTGACGTCCCTCCATGGTTTGACACTTTCGATATGCACACCCGTGGCAAGATTAAACAGTTCATGAATAAAGACAGCGCTCAAGAATGGTTCTGGAGCTCTTTACAGCCCGGAGATATGGATAAACTCGCTGGTAACCGCCTCATTCAAAGGTTGGAGCGGTTCGAGTCCTCGCTTATTTTCCCGCTGGACCGCCTTTTCGCCCATCATGTCTATGTTATTGGCGAAGTCACAAGCGACCGATCTCAGGAGGGGGTGAAACAATGACAATGGCAACACTAAGGGCAACTGACGAACAAAGTACTCATCGACCTCGATTGTATGACTTTGCGGAAGGATTTGGGTCGGTCTATGGCCGCTATGTACGAAACCATCTCTGTCAGCGTCTGATCTCACAGTACAGCATTCATTCAGTCCTTGAGGCGCCATGCAACTCGGAGTCCTACTTCGCATCGCCGGGTACGCAAAGTTTTGTCTTCGCCCAACGCGGTTGCAGGGTGTCCCTGCTTCACCCGGAGCATGATGTGATTCAAAAGACCCGTGATTTCTGGTCGGCTCTAGGGATGCCGGACACCCCAGCTTTTCACCACACCGATTTGTACCACTTGCCGTTCGACAGCGATCATTTCGACCTGGTATGGAACTTCGACTACATCCCTCTCTTTGATGATCCGGCGCGTTTCATTGGCGAAATGGCGCGCGTTTCCAAAGATCTGGTCATGGTAATAGTTCCCAACTGCAAGAATATTGGCTACCCGCTTCACGCTCTCCTCAACGTGGTGCAACGTCGGCAATCCCAGTTTGGTTCCCGGGCGTGGATGGGCATCAAGCCAGTGGCACAGGCCATGCGGTCTAGTGGAGTGAAAGTGATCGAATCAGGTCTGGTGGACATACCACCGTGGCCCGGATTCGACGCGCTGAGCCCCATCGGCAAAGTGGTACGGCGCAACACGGTTGAAGCCCGAGATGACGAGAGGACCGATGAAGAGGTGGAGCAGATGTTAAAAAAATTGACGTTCATTGAGTACGCGCCCGTGCCCCAGCTATTCAAAATTCCTTTTTCGCATCAGCTCTTCGTCATCGGCCAGAAAACCAAACCTGCCAGGACGGGCTGACTTGCTCAGCGCTACTGACACTCCGAATCGAATCGCGGCGCACACAGCGGGACTCGAGCCAACCTTTTTCTGTTGCCCACGATGCAAGGAGACGCTCCATGCAAGCGCGGACGCCCTGCGGTGCGAACACTGTGCGCAACGATGGCCGGTTGTGGATGGAGTTCCCCATTTCGGCGGAATGGATTACCGAGCCTGCGCGTTGACGCAAGGCGAGCGACAACGGGTCGTTGAGGCTGCAGCGGCTCACGGCTGGGACGTCGCGGTTCATGACGTATTACGAACGATCGACCCTATTGTTTACCGCCATGCCGTTGATGAGTATCGCGCGCAGTGGCGGTTCGTCGTTCCGCTGCGGTCGGCCGATCATGTATTGGACTTGAGTTGCTCCTGGGGGGCGATCGCCTTCAACTTCGCGGAAGTATGCAGAGTCGTTCTGGCTGCGGATGCATGCCCCGAGTATATT
>JBOHVR010000261.1:0-5227 GCA_050735755.1 Binatia bacterium | reverse complement strand
GATTTGAACAATCTGCCACTCGAGGGGGATCTCGAGCTTGAACCCGTGCCGTTAGCCACTCTGGATAAAACCGTTCCCGGATTCAAGCAGAGCCTTCCACCAGGCCTCGACCTGGCCGGTGCGGTGGGAGCCAAGGCCCGCTTCTCGGGCAGCTTCGGTAAAAATAGCCTGCCGCAGATTAACGGCACGCTCAATCTTGCCAACGTCAGCGCGCGCATTCCCCAGTTGCCGCAGCCGATCACCGACGTCAACGCGAAAATCAATTTCACCGGCAAAAGCGCCGAGCTGCCGGAAAGTTCCTTTCGTATCGGAAAATCACAGATCCGTCTGGCGGCCAACGTGACCGGCTTCACGCCGCTGAATATCAGGTACCGGCTCTTCGCGCCCGAACTCAATCTGGCCGACTTGCGCGCGGGGTTCCCGGGACACAAAAAACCGGAAATCATCAAGGACCTGAAGAGTGAAGGAACGGTCTTGATACAAAACGGAGTCTTGACCCACCGCGGCAATCTCAACTCTCCCAGCGGCACCATCGCAGACGGAGATTATACCAATCTGCAAGCTTCCACCACATTCGCAAACCGTGTCCTGACAATCGAAGGCTTGAGCCTCGGAGCTTTCGGGGGCGCTCTCAGCGCCCGAGGTCGTTATGACATGCGCGAGAAAACGCCGCGGTTTGCGGCCACGACCCACGTGAAGGGTATGGACCTGACCCAGATGTTCCGCTCCCTGCTTCCGTCGGCGCCCCAGAATATTCAGGGCCAGATCAACATGGATCTCGATGTCGCCGGCGCCGGCAGGGAACGGGAGGCGATTCAGCAATCTTTGAAAGGACAAGGCAGAGCCGAGGTCATCAATGGCGTGTTGCGCGATGTGAATCTCGCGGATAGCGTGCTTTCGAACACCGGGATTCCAGGGTTTGCGAGTATCGTTCCGGCCGATCTCAAAAGGAAATACCCAGAGGTTTTTAGCTCGAAAAATACCGAATTCAAGCAACTCAAAGGATCGGCCATCATCAAAGGCGGCAAAGCCTACACCGATGACCTCACCGTTGCCGCGGCTGAGTTCGAAAGCCGGGGAAAAGGCTGGTTCGCATTTGATCAAACGGTCGACCTTCGCGGCCAGCTCCTTTTGTCACAGGCGTTTTCACAGGACATCATCAGCCGCGCGCGAGAGACGAAGGGCCTGGCCAATGATCAAGGCCGGATCGAGATCCCGTTTACTATGTCCGGCAGGCTGCCAGGCGCAAAGCCGAAACCGGATCTTGGATATATTGCGCACGGGCTGCAAAAAGGAGCTTTTGACCGGGGCCTGGACTCTTTTTTCCGACGGCGATCTCGAGGGTCCGAAACCGCTCCCTTGCAGCCAGACCAACCATCCGGTTCGCGGGAGAGAGAGAAAAGAAGTCCTGCAGACGAGATCCGGCGCGGTCTGGAAGAGCTCTTCGGACGGTAGAGGTTCTGATTGGGAGACGCGTCCTCTACCCAGTGAGGCGTTGCGAACCGCGCGTAATGCTTCTGGACAAGAGGGACTCAACCTACCTCTTTATCCTGGCCGGCTGTTGGCGGCTCCACCAACTCATTGATCGTCACCGTCAGCGGAACCTCCTTGTTTTCCCTCAGGACCTTCACTTCGACTGTCTTGCCCACGGACGTTCGCGCCACCATGAGGGGAAATTCGCCGGCGTCGTTGATCGATCGCCCATCATACTCGGTCACGATGTCTCCCTTCCGGATGCCCGCACGGTCTGCTGGTCCTCCCTTAGCCACCTCGGCAACCAGTGCTCCGCGAGGTTTCTCGAGCCCTAAGCTTTGGGCTACTTCCGCTGTGACAACCTGAATCGCCAGTCCGACCCAACCCCTTGTCACTTTCCCTTTGGCTCTCAGCTCCGGCAAAAGCTCTTTCACCATATTAATCGGCGTCGCAAAGCCGATGCCGATGTTGCCGCCAGTCTGGCTGAAAATCGCCATATTGATACCGATAACTTCACCACGCAGGTTGATCAACGGACCACCCGAATTGCCCGGATTGATAGGCGCGTCAGTCTGAATGAAACTGTCATAAGGCCCCGCGCCAATATGGCGCCCCTTGGCGCTCACAATCCCCGAAGTGACGCTATTGTCAAGACCAAAAGGATTACCCATAGCCAACACCCACTCCCCTACCTCGAGCCGGTCCGAATTTCCCAGGTCCGCCATCGGGAGACTCTCCTTGGCGTCAATCTTGAGAATAGCAACATCCGTCTTCGGGTCTTTCCCCACGATTTTCGCGTCGAAGGCGCGCTTGTCGGCAAGCTGGACCGTGATCTTGTCCGCATTCTCAACCACGTGAAAGTTCGTCAAAATGAAGCCTTCGGATCCAATAATGAAGCCTGAACCAACGCTGCGCTGCGGAAAACTGCCCGGCGCGGGCTGGGGGCCCACACCCTTCTCCTCAAGCTCTCCGAAGGCGCTCCCCGAGCCGAGGGGAAACCCAAATTCTTCCCCAACGGCCCTTTGCGTCGTCGAGACGTTGACCACTGCGGGTTGGAGTCTCCTCGTTAAGGAAACGAAATCGGGTAGTTTACTGGATGAAAAAAACCCCAGGCTATCTAAAATCCCGGCCCGCGGCATCGCGGCGAGAGAGTCGTCGAGCTCGCGGTTCAAGCGACCGAGTCCGAGACTCAAACCTAAAATAAAAGCGCACGAAAGCATCAAGAGCTTGCGCATACTTCCCCCTTCAAACAAAAACAACGCGCCAAGAGCAACCGCCAGTTTTTCCTGCAATTGTGCGACTCGGCTGCCATAAGGGGAGAAGAGCGCAAGGTATATGCCAAATAATATGTCGCTTCCGAGTTGCCGCTAACAATCGGGACGCCTGTGGCGTCAACGGATTGGTTTTTTAGTTAACAAAACGTTTAGTTTTCTTATGGCCCGGATCTATTGACGAAGCGCTCAATAAGCAGTCGTTGCGGTTGCGTCAGCGCGATCGCTGTCGCCGATATGAGATGTTGGGGCGCTGCCTTGAAGCAGAAGTGAGACAGACAATTTTCGCGTAGCTCGTCTGTCCCTAGTTCGAAAATTCTCGCTCTATGCTCACAAGCCATTTGACGAGGTTGATAGACTCGTGAAGGATCTGGAGCCAAAACGAGTCACCACTATCACGCATTCTTGATCATGCGGACATCGACGGCGGCAACTCCTCTTCCTTCCTCGCGCACGATAAGCGGGTTGACCTCAAGATCGCTTAAGAAGGAGCGATAGTTAAGATACAGATTGGAAAGCCCGGTGATCGCTTTAACAAGAGCACGGAGGTCCCTTTTTTTCTGACCACGCGTCCCTTCAAGGACCCGGTAGCCTCTTAATGCTTTTAACATCTCGAAGGTCTCTTCTTCATCCACAGGCAGAAGCCTAATCGCCTTGTCGTCGAGAATCTCAACAAAAATCCCGCCCATGCCGACCACGATAAACGGCCCGTATTGCGGGTCGGTTTTTGCGCCGACGATTACTTCTATACCCAGCACCATTTCCTGAACCAACAGTTTGGCTGCCGCCGACTTGCTCAGCAGTTCCTTCCCGCGCTGCTCGACTTCCCCAGCGGACTGCAGCCCGAGCGCCACGCCACCGGCCTCTGTTTTGTGCACGACGTCGGCAGCTTGAAGTTTTAATGCTACCGGAAAGCCAATTTCGTTCGCCTTCTGCGCCGCCTCGGCCGCCGTCGACGCCAGGGCCTCGCGTGGGGGGGTTACTCCCAACGTTCGCAAAAGATCCTGCAAAGACGCCCCTTCCAGGTCTCCGGCCCTGCCCGATGCCGGCGGCAAAGTCGCGATCTTCCCTTTTTGTGATCTCTTTATGCCATAAAAGGATAGCGCCTTTAGCGCGCGCAGCGTCGGTTTGATTCCCTGCAAAAACGGCATGCCTGCGGCATCCTGAAACGCGCGGCTTTCGTCGGTCAAATTATGGGTCACGCGGGCAAAAGCAATTAAGGGTTTCGAAATGTTGGCAGCCAGCGCGGCATAATTATCCGCCTTCCGCTTATCCGGCGGCCGGGGCAACTCGCCGTGAATCGCAATGAGATCGACGCTGTCGTCTGCGGCGATCCGCTGAATGATTTTCATGTAGTTTTCTTCATCGCCGAACCCGGCGACGCCGCATTCCAGAGGGTTTTCAACCGTAAGCTCTTCGGGGATGAGAGGCCGAATCGATGCCCGCGTGGCCTCATTCCATTGCGACAGAACCGTGCCCGCCTCCTCCACGTCATCCATAAGCAGCCCCTTCATCCCGCCGGAATTAACGATCAAGGATGTGCGACTGCCGGCCGGAATTTTTCCGGGAACAAAAGCGAGCGTGGTTTCCAAAAAATCGTCAAGCGACGCGCAGCGCACGACGCCGTAGCGCCTGCAGACGGCGTCGAAGACATCGTCCGCACCGGCCAGCGAACCCGTATGCGAGATGGCCTGCCGCCTGCCGCCCTCCGAGCGTCCTAGCTTTACCACGAGCAGAGGCTTGCCCCGCTCCAGGGCCCTGGCGGCAAGGCCCATGAATTCGTGAGGGCGGCGAATGCCCTCGACCATCAAGCCAATCACCTTCGTGTCCGAATCGTTCAACAAAAAATGCAGATAATCCACCGTGTCGAGGCTGACCTCATTGCCGCTTGAAATCGCATAACTGAACCCAATGCCGCGCTCGCCCGCGGTGCGCAGCCACGCGCCCAAGGAACCGCCGCTTTGAAAAATCAATCCCACCGGCCCCGGCATCATGTTCGGAAACAGGGTTGGATAACACCATTGACCTTCACGCACCGAAACGGTTCCCATACAGTTCGGGCCGCAGCAGACGATTCCGGTCCGCTCGCAAATCTCTTTTAGAGTCTGTCCCCTCTCTTTGCTGCGCGGATCGTCGCCCTCGCCGAACCCCGAGCTGTAGATCGTAGCCGCTTTGGTGCCCAAGGCGGCCGCTTCCTCTAGAGTCGCAAACACGGCGCGCGTGGGAACGAGCACCAAAATGTGTTCGGGCGCCTGCGGAAGCGCCTTCAGGCTGGGATAGCAGGGCTGGTTCCACAATTCCGTGTAGTTCGGATTGATGAGATAAATCGTTCCTTGATAGCCGCCCTCTTTGAGATTGCGAAAAATCAATGTCGGCCACCGTCCCTTGGCGGATGCCCCGACCATCGCTACAGAGCGAGCTTTCAAAAGCACTTCGGCCGGTCGCGTTGAGAACGTCTCATTAACACTCATTCTATCCACTCC
>JBOHVR010000260.1:0-8347 GCA_050735755.1 Binatia bacterium | reverse complement strand
GATCCACGGTGATGCCGTACTTGATGACTTCCGCCATACCTGCTAAAAACTCCCGGCGCGGCAGAGTTGCCAGAACATCGACATCAATGATGACAGCGCGCGGCTGATAAAAGGCGCCAATCAAGTTTTTGCCCTCCCGATGATTGACGCCGGTCTTTCCGCCCACGCTCGAATCCACGTGCGCCAAAAGGGTGGTGGGAATCTGAATGTAAGGCACACCTCGGAGAAAAGTCGCTGCCGCGAATCCGGCCAAATCCCCCACAACGCCGCCGCCAAGAGCAATCAAGACGGAACCGCGCTCGAACCTCGCGGCGATAAGCTGGTCGTAGACGGTGGCGAGAGTCTTAAGGTTTTTGTGTTTCTCACCATCAGGGACCAGTATTGTGCTCACTTCCAGATCGAGCCCTTTTAGGGAGGTTTGCAGCGGTTCCAGGTAGATTTGTCCCACCGTCGAGTTGGTAATAATGCCCACTTTTTTTCCCGCTAATAGTGATGCGAGCAGCTCGCCGGTTCGAGACAGAAATCCCGTCCCGATGTGAATCGGATAGGAGCGGCTGCCAAGGTTGACTGTGAGGGAACGCGTCTTCATGAGTCGAATTCCGCCTCCTCGAGCGCTTTCGACCCTCTCCCTTCCCTCTCCCTGCCAGGGAGAGGGTTAGGGGTGAGGGCAGCGCGAGGGGCGAATGCAAAGGATGCAGCAAATTATTCTTCGACTTTCCCTATGACCTGAATAATCTCCTGCACGACTTCATTAACCGAGCGCCCGTCCGTATCAATGCTGAAATGAGCCTGGCTGTAAGCCTGCTCACGCCGCGCCAACAGCTCCTTGATCTTTTCTAACTTGTCGTTCCCTTGCAACAGAGGTCTTTTGTTTCCGCCGGCCGTGGCCCGCGTCAAAATGGTTTCCGGCGTGGCGGTAAGGGAGATAAGCACGCTGGTTTCCTTGAGTAAGCGCAAATTCTCTTCATCGGTGATCGTCCCGCCGCCGGCGGCGATGATCTTACCATCGCCGCCGAGCGTTTCCCGCAGCAGTTCTTTCTCAATTTTGCGGAAGTACGGTTCTCCTTTGTCAGCAAAAATCTCGCGCACGTTCATGCCTTCACGGGTCTCAATTGCTAAATCCAGATCCACAAAGGCACGCTTCAGCTTCTGAGCGAGTCTCTGGCCGACGACGCTTTTGCCCACTGCCATGAATCCGGTGAGAACGATGTTTTTACGCGGTAGGTCGGGCAATGTGCTAGAAGCTCTTGATCTGCTCCAGGTAGCCCTCGTAATTACGGCTGATCTCGTGCAAGGAGTCGCCGCCAAACTTCTCCAAAAAACAGACGGCGAGTTCAAAGGCCACGACGGCTTCGCCCACGACAGCCGCTGCGGGCGCGGAACAGACGTCGGAACGCTCCACGGAAGCGTCCGCAGACTGTTTGGATTTCATATCCACTGACTGCAGGGGGCTCATGAGAGTGGATATGGGCTTCATGGCGACCCGAACGATCAAGGGCGAACCGTTGGTCATCCCGCCTTCGGTCCCGCCGGAGTTGTTGCTGCCGCGGTAGAAGCCGGTAGGAACGATTCTTGGCGTTCCCTCAGTGATCATTTTCTGCGGATCGAAAAAGATTTCGTCATGCACTTCGGAGCCGCGCCGGCGCCCCATTTCGAAGCCGAGACCGACCTCCACGCCTTTGATGGCCTGAATACTCATGAGGGCGCCGGCAAGTCTGCCGTCGAGCTTGCGGTCCCATTGCGTATGGGTGCCGAGGCCGGGGGGCAAGCCCAGGGCGACGATTTCAAAGATGCCACCTAGCGTATCGCCTCTTTTCTTGCAATCTTCGATGTGGGCGATGATCTTTTCCTCCGCCTTCTTGTCGGCGACCCGGACCGGCGATTCATCGGCACGCGCAAAGATCTCCTCGTAAGAGAGGCCGTCCATGCTGGCCTCAATGCCGCCGATGGAACGAATGTAGCCCAGGACTTTAATACCAAAAGGAGAAAGAAGCTGCTTGCAAAAGGAGCCCACCGCGGTTCGGGACACCGTCTCGCGCGCGCTCGCGCGCTCGAGGATATTGCGAATATCGGAATGGTGGTATTTGAACACCCCGGCCAGATCGGCATGGCCGGGGCGCGGCTTGGTTACCGCAATGCTTTCATCCCGGTCTTCCGGGAAAGGGGACATTTTTTTGGTCCAGTTCTTCCAGTCCTTGTTCTCGATGCCCAGAGCGACGGGTGAGCCGAGCGTTTCGCCCCAGCGAATCCCGGACCGAACCTGAACTTCGTCTTTCTCGATGAGCATGCGTCCGCCGCGACCGTAACCCTGCTGGCGGCGCCAAAGGTCGTGATTGATCTTCTGCACGTCGATAGGAAAACCGGCAGGAACGCCATCGACGATGACGGTCAAACAGGGACCGTGCGATTCTCCTGAGGTAAAGTAGCGCAACATGGCCGTATTTTACGCTAAACGGCTGCGCCAGGCCAGAGCTGGAAGGCGTCAGCCAAGGTCAGGTGCCGTCGGTTTTCTTCATCTGGTCGCGCCAGAGCTGCTCGGCAGAAGGCAAGCTGCCGGAGCCGCCGGCGATGATGCGGGGCGTAATAAATACGATGAGCTCCTCAAAATCCTTTTGCCAGCGCATGTTCTTAAAAAGCCAGCCAAACACGGGGATATCTTTGAGATACGGTATGCCAGATTCGGAACTAGATCTACTGTCTTTCATAATTCCGCCGATGACTATCGTTTCGCCGTCCCGTACTAGCACGTTAGCGATCGCCTCCCGAGATAACTCGTCGAACGGAATGACCGGAGTGCCGCCTGACCCGACAGTTGGGGAATCGGCAATCGAGCTGGATTTGACGCTGATGTTCATGAGAATAAAACCGTCCGCGGAAACCTGCGGCACGACCGTCAGGATAATGCCGACCGGTATTTTTTCAGTTGCGACGGCCGTTCCCGCGGCCGCGCCGGAGCCGCTCGCGATGTTGGTGGAGCTGGGCAAGGAAATTCTCAGAACGCGCAGACTCTGGATCGTAGAGGCCACGTTGTTGAGGGTCATCACGGAGGGACGGGAAATGATGCGGATATTGCCATCGTTTTCCGCCGCGCTGAGAAAGGCCGCGAGGTTACGGAAGGGCCCAAGTCTTCCCCGGAGCAGGGAAAAGAATGGGTCACCCGCAAAAGGCGCGCCTGCGGGCTGATCCACTATGACGCGGCCGGTGCGGCCCGTGACTGTACCCGTGGCCGGGTCAAACGTGGCGTTGCTTTTACCAAGGTCAAACTGCAGCTGTATCCCTAAAGCGCGGGCGAAGCTGGGCGTGGTTTCGATGAGGTTCGACTCGATCAAAACCTGGGGGGTGCGTGTATCAAGCCTGGAGATCAGAGTGTTGACATCATCAACCGACTTTCTGATATCGCGGACAAAAATCGTGTTGCTGCGCTCGTCGAAAACGACTTGGCCCCGAGTAGACAAGAGCGGCTTTATTTTAGACTCCAGATCTTTCACTTTGGCGTAATTGACGCTCAGGTAAATCGTCTGCAGTTCCTCTAAATTCTCCCGGGATTTCTTGGCCTCGGCCAAAGCGTCCCTTTCCGCTTTGAGTTGCGCCGCCGTTGAGATGCGCACGACGTTGCCGATTTGTTCTTTGCCAAGACCGTTCGTTTCAACCAGAAGATCCAGGGCCTGATCCCAAGGGACGTCGGTAAGCCGCAAGGTAACCCTTTTTTGCACCTCGCCCGTGACCACGAGATTCAGCCCGCTAAGATCGCCCAGCAGGCGAAACACGTTCTTGATATCGGCATCTTTAAAATCAAGCGAGATTC
This sequence comes from Binatia bacterium, assembly GCA_050735755.1. GTDB lineage: Bacteria > Desulfobacterota > Binatia > UBA9968 > UBA9968 > DATMAM01. The sequence continues at coordinate 4,542 of JBOHVR010000260.1, read as the reverse complement.
TTTGGCCGGTGTATTTCTGTTCTGCGGTCTGCGCCGCCCTGCCTTCGGGGGCCGTCGGTTTCGCTTCTGGGGCCCGAACGTCCGCTCTCTTTCCGGCTCGAACCAAGTCCAAATCGCGGCGGGCAACCACTTCGGGCTTGGACTCGCCAATGATGATCCTGAGGCCTGAGTCTTCCGGTTCGATTTCGTAGTTGGGGACAGCGGCCGCAGCAATTTCGGTCGTGAGACGGAGATAGCCATCGCTGGAGTTGATCCGCAAGTTTCCCACCCAGTGCGTGTCCACCCGAAAGGTTTCGCCCTTGGGAAGGCGTTGCGCCGCGCCGAAGACGTCGAGCACGATGCGGGCGGGTTGCCCTAAGGTAAAGTGACGATACTGAGCGACCGGTTGAGAAAAAATCACGCGAACGATGGTTTGATTGTCCCGCTCGTGCACTGAGAGTTCCTGAACTCTAAAGGGCTGCTCCTCTAGGGTTTGCTCTTTGATGGGAGCGGAGAGAGGGCTCTGCGCCTGTGGATCCGGGATATGGGACGGGCTTTCCTTGGCGACCTGATCTTCCACGGTTGGATCTTTCTGGCCGACAGTACAGCCCGTGCTCCCGATAATGAAAGCGGCTGCCAGGCTGGCTATAGCCATCGAGTGCCGGTGGTTGGAATTGAAGTTCGGCACCCGGGAACGAACATTGAAAAAGCACATGAAGGACTCCTTCATTTGAACTTTCCTGGTGAAACTACTCCGGAGATAATTTCATGCTGAAATCGCGACTTTTGCGCGCGCCGTCAAAATCAACGTAATATTCCTCAATCACAACTTCGTGGGGCTTGATAGTTTTGACCTTTCCTTCATTCGAGCCAATCGCCGTGCCGACTCTGATGATGTAGCCTAGGCCGCCAGCGTCCTCCACCAAGGCCCGAGGTTCCTTGGGATCCCAAACGATACCGACAAGCTTGAGCTGCCCCAGCTCAAATTGCTCCAGGGGCGAGAGGCCTGTTTTGACTTTTCGCGCTTCAGTCTTGGTCGACGCGGGAACGAAAGGGTCGCGTTTGCCGAGCGGAGAATACTGGGGCGTTTCGGTTTTTTCCGGCCTTTTCGGGATGTCGAGCGAGTCACCCTTAGACCTTTTGGTAGGCGGCTCTCCCAGAGCGTCCTGCAGCAATCCCTTGACCTTGTCGCGCGCGGACTCGAGGCGTTTTTCCACGGCGCTCGGAAATTTGGAAAATTTCTCCAGCGCGTCCTTCGTCTTCTGCGACGGAAGTTCCTTTTCCTCCTGGCTGAATGAGCTGCGCGCAACGGCCAGAAGGGTGACGAACACCACGCTGAAGAGCTTACGACGGCGAGATATCCGCATCATTTTTTCGCCGCCTTTTCCTTGGCCGCCTTCTCGGCCGCGATTCGCTCGCGCTCGGCCTGATCGAGAAAACGAAACGTCATCGCTTGCGTGAAAACCTCAATGGTTTGGCGCTGAGCCTTGGTCTTGGTGGCTTTGAGCTCGATATTCGTAATATTGACGATCCGGTCCATTCTTCCGACTTCGTCAAAAAAGGCCGTGATGCTGTGAAAATTCCCCCGCGCCACGATATCAATGGGGATCTCCGCATAGAATTCCTGGTAATTCTCGCCCCGGGGCCTAAACAGAATGATCTCCAAGCCAGACTCCCGCGCCTTGGTTGAGATGTTGCGCAGCAGATCGGGGATTTCCTTTCGCGCGGGCAGCTTGGCGATCGCCTCTTTCAGCTGAGCGTCGAGTTGTGACCTTTCCTGGCGCAGCTTTCCTTGGTTGGCGGCGATTCGTTTTTTCTTTTGCTGATCAGCGCGTAAGTTGGTGATCTGCTCCGTCAGGTCGCTGAGGCTGGCGGCTTGAGGCGCGTACAAGAAGGTGTAATAAAGCGCCAGGACGAGGACGACCAGGGCTATCAGCAGCCCGATCTTCTTCGGCTTCGAAAGCTCGAGTATCTGTTGCCACAGTTGGTTCATGGCGTCGAGGGCTTTGCCGGAGACGCAGCGGATTCGACTTTTCCGGCTGCCGCTGGCGCGGGCACCTGATAGCTCACGTTGGACTTTATGATGAATTTCTTTACGGCGGCACTGTCCTCGGTCTGCATGCTCTCCAACAGCTCAACGTTCTTGAAATTGGGCATTCCGGCAAGGGTCTTGAGAAAGTCGGCAATCGTCTGGTTGTCCGTCGCAAATCCATTAATCGTGACGGTTCCTCCCGTTTCCTTAAATTCCGTGAGCCAGAGTCGTGCTGGGGTTGCCCCGGAAAGACTTTCCATCACCTGCACCGGCCCGGTCCGCTTGTTGTTGAGGGTTTCAATAATTTCGTTCTTCTCTTTGAGCTCTGCGACCCTCTTTTGCAGCTCCCCAACTTCTCTGACCTTTGCGTTCAGTTGCGTCATCTCCTGTTGCAGTTCGGCCAACTCAACCTCCAGATTGGAAATCTGCCGAGCCTGATACGCGTATACGGCGACAGCGATTAGAAGGGCTAGGCCAAGACAGACGCTGCCTCCGAGCGCCTCCTGTTTTCTTCCGACCTTGGCCTTGATCTCCCGGACGGGAAGAAGATTGATTCGAATCACTTGTCTCCGGGCCTCCGGATCGAAAGTCCCGCTCCCAGCGCAAGGGCAAGGCCAGACTCCGCCAGCGAGTCTTTGTCGATGTCGCGGGCGAGGCTGAAACCGCGGAACGGTTGAGACAGGTGGACGGGAACGTTGAGCTTCTGCTCCAAAAGAGGGACAAGGGGTTTAAACTTGGAGCCTCCTCCACTCAAGTAAACCGTATGCGCCGGCTCCCCTACCGCCATGGTGCCGTAGAGGGTCAAGGTGCGGCTGATGTCCTCCACCACCGAATGGCACAGCGGGTCCAAGAGATCTTCAACCTTGACATTTTTTTCGCCGTCCAAGACGCCGGTGATTTTCAAAGTCTCCGCCTGATCGTAGCTGATGCTCAGTTGCTGCATCAGGCTTTCCGTGAACCCCTCCCCGCCCACCGGGAGGTCTGCCGTGAAGCTGGAGATGCCAGCCTTGAGCATATTGATGCTCGTGTAACGCGCGCCGATGTGAATGAGACCGACCAATTCCTCCGGATTAGGCTCGTAATTGATCTCGTACATGTTTTCCATGGCGAAGTAGTCGATATCAATGATCATCGGGATCAGTCCGGCTTCGTCGATGGCTTGGGTATAGCTATTGATGATTTCCTTTTTGACCGCTACGACGAGGATTTCCATCTTGGTGCCTTCTTCAAGAAAGTTCAGGACCTGGTAATCAAGGTTAACGTTTTCTAGACTTTCAGGAATAACGTTGGCAGCCTCAAATTCCACGTTGGCTTCCAGGTCCTCTTCTCTTTGCACCGGAAGTTGGATCTTCTTGATGATCGCGGCTCTTCCCGGGACGACGGAGATCACTTTTTTTGCTTTGACGCGGTGCTCGCGGACAAGGCCGCGGATGGCGGCGGCAACCGGAGCTTTTTCCACCACCATATTGTTTTGCACCGCGGTAGGTGGGAGAGGCCCGATTCCAACAGTGGTCAGCCGATAGCCCGCGCTGTCTTTGGATGCCTCCACCAGCTTGACGGAGCTTGAACCGATGTCGAGCGCAATGTATTCATCTTCGCCGCCGAACACATTGAGCCTTCCGAGGTTAAACTTCTGTAAAAAGGAGAAGTCCATAAGCTATTTAAACACCAGCCTTTTCTGGCTGGCTTTGAGTCCCAGGGCCGAGAGAATCTTGCGCATCGTGGCTAAGCGGCACTGCATCCCCCTTTCGATGCGATCGATGGTTAAAGGCGAAACTCCGGCGAGTCGGGCTAGTTCGAGCTTGCTCAACAATTTGGCCTCACGAATTTTTCGCAGATTGTTTGGGTGCGGCATGCTTTTTGTGCGCTCTGAGGCTGCCCTGCGCCGCCCTCGGCAATTGCGCGATTGTGGGCTAGTCCAAATGGGTTGTCAATTAAAAACTAGCGATAATTAAGCATAATTAGGGACTTCGCAAAGCGTCAGAAAGGGGGGAGGGCAAAAACCATGCACAGCCCAGTCAAAGTTGGGGCCTTTGTATTGCCATGGTTTTCGCTTTAAAAAGCCGCACGGTTTAAATGCCGATAGCAGGAAGTGGTCAATATTTGCGTCTCCCTCACAAAAATGGACAAGGCGGCGCGCAAAATTGCTTTTACCCGCTATAGTCGATAAGAAGACGGCGTGGCTCATCGCGAGAAAGGCTTCGCGCAGGTTGTTTTGCCCTCTCTGTTAAAAGACGGTCTAACCTATGCCGTTCCGGCCTCTATGGAGAAGCGACTGGAAGTCGGAATGAGAGTGCTGGTGCCTCTCGGAAAACGGCGGGTAACTGGTATCCTCACGGAATTCTGCGCGCGCGCTCCTATGAGGGAGATACGGGAGATTATCGAACCTCTGGACGAACGGCCAATCCTGGATGCGGCCTTGCTTCAGCTCTGCCGGTGGATGGCAAGGTATTACTTAGCTTCTCTCGGAGAAGTCGCCAGTTCCGTGCTTCCCGCCGGGCTGCGAGTAGAAAGTCAAAGGTTGGTGGTGC
>JBOHVR010000259.1:0-7313 GCA_050735755.1 Binatia bacterium | reverse complement strand
AGCCTTCGTCCGCAATGATGAGGGTCCGTTCGAACTGGCCGGTCTCTCGCGCGTTGATGCGGAAGTAGGTCGACAGCTCCATCGGACAGCGCACACCCTTGGGGATATACGCAAACGAGCCGTCACTGAAGACCGCCGAGTTCAGTGTCGCGAAGAAGTTGTCGGAGTACGGCACTACGGTGCCGAGGTACTTCCGTACGAGCGCGGGATGGTTCTTTACGGCTTCCGAGAACGAACAGAAGATGATTCCCAGCTCCGCCAGCTTCTCCTTGAAAGTCGTCGCCACCGAAACGCTGTCGAAGACCGCATCCACCGCGACCCCGCTAAGGACTTCTTGCTCTTTCAAGGGAATACCGAGCTTTTCATAGGCGGCGCGCAGCTCTGGATCAACTTCGTCAAGACTTTTCGGCCGCTCCCCTTTGGTTTTCGGAGCCGAGTAATAAATGATGTTCTGATAATCGATGGACGGATACTTAATGTTCGCCCATCTGGGTTCAGCCATCGACTTTTCCAGTTTCGCCCAATACCGGTAGGCCTTCAGGCGCCACTCCAGCATGAAATCAGGCTCGTTCTTCTTTGCGGATATCAGCCGAATGATGTCTTCATTCAAACCGCGTGGCGCTGCATCCGCTTCTATGTCGGTCACGAACCCGTACTTATATTCGTGACCCACCAGGTCTTCTAATCTGTCCGCGCTTGTTCTCATGAGCACCCCGTTCTTCCAGTATCTCCCAAAAAGCTTTCTGAAATCTAACTTTGGACGGGAACCGTCCGGTCAACTATGGGCAGCCACAAGCCGCTGTTTAAGGCCGTGCTGGTCCGCGATGTCGCCGATAGACACTTTAGCCAGATAGCCTGCGACCAAACTTTGCGCGCGGTCCCAAACCGAAATCTGGGAACACACCGTGTCGTAGCGGCAGAAATGATCGCCTTGGTCGAGGCATTGCATCAGCACCAGAGGTCCTTCAACGCTTTCGTAAACTTCCCTGATGTTGATCGCCCGGGCCGGTTTTGCCAAACTGAAACCGCCCTGGCACCCGGGATAAGACAGAACCAAACCCGCAGTGACGAGATCCTTCATAATCTTTGACAAATAGGAAGACGGAATATCCTGCTTCGTTTCGATCTCTGTCCTGCTCACGACCCGCCCGGGAGACTGAGCAGCCAAATAAGAGAGGGCTCGCAGCGCATAGTCCACCCTGCGCCCCACGTGCATCAGGGAACTTCTAGCTGTTTCCGGCTTACTTCTTTTCATCAGGCCCTCCTTATGTAAGCCCTTTGTTCTATACAATCAAAGATAGACCTAAAAGGTCCTCTTTGCAAGTTGAGATTGCAATAAATTATACGTGGTTTCATCGGTCCTATGCGTGTGGTAAGAAAATTTATGGCGATCCTCAAAGTCGCGCGTCTCGGCAATCCGGTTCTCCGCCAGCCCGCAGCGCTGGTTCCCCCCCAGCAAATTCAATCTTCGCCAGTCCAAAGGCTAATCGCGGATATGGTGGCGACAATGCGCGAGTACGACGGCGTCGGGCTGGCCGCTGTGCAAATCCACGAATCCAAGCAGTTGGCGATCCTGGAAGTTGCCGAAAATCCGCGCTACCCGGGAAAACCTCAAGTTCCTCTCACCGTGCTTATTAACCCTTCCATCACTCCACTAACCGAAGACATGGAGGAAGATTGGGAGGGCTGCTTGAGCATCCTGGAGCTCCGCGGCAAGGTTCCCCGCTATAAGAGCATTCGGGTTTCAGCCTATGATGCAACGGGCGCCCAGTTGGACTTTATCGCTTCAGATTTTCACGCTCGCGTTATCCAACACGAATGGGATCACCTGCAAGGCAAGGTTTATCTGGATCGTATGCGCGACTTTTCAACGTTGACCCATCTTCAGGAGTTCACACGGTTTTGGCTGGACAAATGAAAATGAAGTGGAACGTCTGGACTAACGATAGAGCATGCGGTTCAGCTGCTCGACCGCTTTCTGCACACCGTCGCGGGCCAAGTCTTCAGCTCTGACCCACTTGGCGCCCCTTCGAGTGAAGTCACCGATGCCGAATAAGTTCTCACTCAGAGCCTTCTGAGTTTCCTGATATTCACCCGTCCAGATAATATCGCCCCGCTTAACGTCCCGTAGTTGGAGAAGAAAAGCGACGGAGGCGGGGCTGCTGACGCCCAGATCCTCACCCACCCGCTCCCGAAAGCGCACAACGCGACCGAAAAGAACTGCGTCCGCATAAACCCGTTCTCCAAGCTTTCGCGCTTGCCCGGCTGTTGTGCCGCGAATCGTTCCGCCCATTTCCTGAACTTCACGCTCCGAGACAACCTGCCAATGAGGCAACGCCATCATGGCAAAGTAAAGAAAATCCGTAAGGAGAGATCCCGGATCCTTATTGTCGGACGATTTGCCCTGAGTCGTCGTACTCGAGCCATACGGGGACTTGTCACTAGACGCGGCTCCCAAAGAGTCGACAGGAAGTACCGCGATTCTCTTAATATTGCGCGCCCTCAGGTCATCCACGGAGCGCACTTGCAGATTCCCGGGCGCCAAGCTGCAAGAGAACAGAATGAACGAAGATGCAAGCAATATCCACATAACTTCATCCTAAGGAATAGGAGCGTGCAACTCTCTCAAGCCTGCTCAAGACATTGACTTAACCCGTCCCTATCCCGGCACATCGATCTTGAGGCTGAGTTCCTTGAGCTGGCGCGGGTCCACGGAAGACGGCGCATCGGTCAAAAGGCACACAGCTCTTTGACTCTTGGGAAAGGCAATAACGTCGCGAATTGAAGGCGATCCGCTCAGGATCATCGCGAGTCGATCGACGCCAAAAGCGATCCCGCCGTGAGGGGGAGTACCGTATCTTAACGCCTCAAGAAAAAATCCGAATTTTTCTTCTGCCTCTTGGGTTCCAATACCCAAGATCTCGAAGATTTGTCGCTGCAGCCCAACCTGATGGATGCGAATACTTCCGCCGCCGATCTCGGTCCCGTTGAGAACCAAGTCATAACCTTTCGATCGCACCTTAAGGGGGTCTCGCGATAGCAAGTCCAAATCCTCGTCCATCGGCGCGGTGAAAGGATGATTCACTGATTGAATCCGCCCCTCTGCGATATCGCGCTCAAACAGGGGAAAATCGGTAATCCAAACGATCGCATGGTCGTCATCTTCTATCAGCTCCAAGCGCTCTGCCAGATGCAGCCGCAGATTTCCCAGCGCATCATTCACGATTTTCTCTTCGTCCGCGACAAAAAAAACGAAATCCCCTGATTTTGCCGTCGCAACTCTTGCGATCGCATCCCGCTCCGCGCCGGAAAGAAACTTCGCGATTGGAGATTGCCATTCGGCATCGGTCAGCTTGACCCAAGCGAGACCTTTGGCGCGATAACCGCCGACGAACGCCGTCAGCTCCTCTAATTCTTTGCGGGAAAATTCTCCGCTCGCAACGGTCAAACCTTTCACGATGCCTTTACGGTCAAGCACGTTGGCAAACACCTTGACCTGAGATTCGGCGAAAACCGAAGAAAAGTCCCTCAGCTCGAGGCCGAATCGTAAGTCCGGCTTGTCTGTGCCATATCGCGACATCGCTTCTTGCCAGGTCAACGTTCGAAATGGCCTGTTGAACTCGATTCCCTTGAGCTCCTTAAAAATCGTTTGGATCATTCCTTCGATCAGATGAACGATATCTTCACGCTGAATAAAAGCCATCTCGATATCCAGCTGGGTAAACTCGGGTTGCCGATCGGCCCGCAAGTCTTCGTCGCGAAAGCAGCGAGCGATCTGAAAGTACCGGTCCATTCCAGCGACCATGAGGATTTGTTTGAACAGCTGCGGTGACTGGGGCAAGGCGTAGAATTTACCCGGGTAGATTCGACTGGGAACCAGATAATCGCGTGCCCCCTCCGGCGTGCTTTTGGTCAGCAGCGGCGTTTCCACTTCAATGAAACCGTGGCCGTCGAGATAATCGCGGATCTGCTTCACCATGCGATAGCGCAGGTTGAGGACCGCAAAACTCTGCGGCCGGCGAATATCGAGATACCGGTATTTCAGCCGCGTGTTTTCGCTGGCGTCACTGCCTCCGTCAACTGAAAAAGGCGGAGGTTCCGAGGCGCTCAACAACTTGACCTCACGGACCAAGAGTTCGACTTCTCCGGTTGGCAGGTTAGGATTAGCCGTTTCTGCGGGGCGCAAGGCCACCGTCCCGCGCACGGCCAAGACGTCCTCGGCACGAATTTGCTTGGCCTTCTCATGCGCGGTTCCGTCAATCGCGGGATTGAAGACGGCTTGGATAATGCCGGTTCGATCGCGCAAGTCGACAAAGATCAAGCCCCCGTGGTCGCGCCGTCGCTGCGTCCAGCCCATCAGAGTTAGCTCCTGGCCGACTGAAACAGAACGAGGCTCGCCGCAGTAACAGCTGCGCTTCCAATCGCCTAAAGAATCGCCAAAGACTCGATCAGATTTCACTGCCTTACGGCCTGCTTCCGAAATAGCTCTTCGAATTGTTCCAGACTGACTTCGACCTGTTCACTGCTGTCCATCCGCCGAAGAATGGCTTTTCCCTTTTTCATCTCGTCTTCCCCGACGATCAGCACGTTCACAGCGCGCAATTTATCAGCGCGTCTCATTTGGCTCTTAAGGCTTCTCTCTTCGCCTTCCATTTCGATCACCAGGCCCTCGCGCCGTAGCCTGTGAACGACCGGAACGGCCCAATTACGCACCGATTCTCCTAACCACACGAGATAAAGATCGGGCCGCGCTGCCGCCCCGTCCTGTTGACCCAGAAGAAGAGCCAAACGCTCTAAACCCAACGCAAAGCCGACGCCCGGCGTCGCAGGGCCCCCGAGGTCTTCGACGAGGCCGTCGTAACGGCCGCCGGCGGCGACGGCGTTTTGGGATCCTAGGCGGCCGCTCCTCCATTCAAAAGTGGTCCGGCAATAGTAGTCCAGCCCCCGCACCAGCCTCGGCGTCAACTCATAGTGAACTGCCGACTCGCGCAACAAATGCTGCACGGCCGCGAAATGATCCTGGCAGTCGGCGCAAAGAAACGAAAGAATCGACGGCGCCTGTGCGGCGACGTTCATACAAGAAGGCTCCTTGCAGTCCAACACGCGGAGCGGATTGCGCTCCAGACGGCGACGACAATTCTCGCACAGCTCTTCCTTTCGTCCCCGCAAATAATCGAGCAAGGCAGCCCGATAGGCAGGGCGGCACCGTACACAACCCAGAGAGTTCAACTCCAAGGTTATCCCGTAGAGCCGAAGCGCCCGAAAGAAGTCTGCCAGCAGTAATAGAATTTCTACATCCGCCAGTGGATCGCTCCGACCCAATAGCTCCGCTCCAATCTGGTAAAACTGTCTGAGCCTTCCCTTTTGCGGTCGCTCGCGCCGAAACATGGGCCCCATATAAAAGAGCTTGCGGACCGGTTCGGTCTGATACATGGCGGACTCCACGTAAGCGCGCACGACTCCCGCCGTTCCTTCGGGTCTGAGCGTAATGGATGTACCTTCTGTATCCTGATCCGAGAAAGTGTACATCTCCTTTTCCACGATGTCGGTCGTCTCACCGATGGAGCGGCGAAAGAGCTCCGTCTTTTCTACTATGGGAATCCGGATCTCTACGAAATTGTACGTGGCAAAGACTTGGCGGGCTTTTTCTTCGGCAAACCGCCAGGTGTCCACCTCTCCAGGCAAGACATCCGGGAAGCCTTTGATTCTGGTCACTCTCATACGATTGCAGCCAATGGCAAATTCAATTCGCTCTACACCATACAAAGAGAATTGCCGTTAGGCAAACCCCTTCACAAACCCGGAAAAATCAACGAAACTACGAAAACAACGCAGCAAATTCCGCCGCAAAGGAGGGCGCGCCATGATGCCGTTAAAAATCTACGAAATGGATCACATCGTGCTCAACGTCACTGATATCGACCGTTCTCTCAACTTCTACACGGAAGTACTCGGTCTCACGGGCGAAAGGATCGACGAATTCAAAGCGGGAAAGGTAGGCTTCCCCTCCGTACGCATCAACCAAGACACGCTTATCGATCTTAGCCGCAAAGAGAACCCGGCGGCTCATTCCTCAACCACGGATAAGACCGAAGGAAACCTGAACCATTTTTGTCTCGTAACAGAGACCGTCGACCTTTCAAAAGTGATCGAATATCTGAAGGGTCAAGGCGTACAAATTCGAACCGGCCCGGTTTCTCGTTGGGGCGCCAGAGGTCGTGCCACATCTGTGTATATTCTTGATCCCGACGGCAATGAAATCGAGATTCGGTGCTACTGAGAGGACTTCTCGCGGTGGCGAAATTCCGGCAGGACTTTCAGAGCAAAGGATTCGATTTGCCTGATCCGCTCCGGCCAGTGCGGAACCATAAACTGCAGCGCGAGGTGCTGCACGCCCGCTCGCGCATAGGATTTGAGAAATTCGCAGATCTGCTCGCAGTTTCCTTTCAAATAGCCCTCTTCGCGCGCAACGGCCTCGTCGGTCAATTCGATGGGAAGACAACAGCTTAGGCTGACGCGTTCCGGATCTCTCTTTGCCTGAGTGGCCCAGCGCCGGACATTTTCAAATCGCGCCGCCAGGTCTTCCGGAGTTACCCTGACGAAGTAAGGGAACCAGGCATTGCCCAACTGACCCGCGCGTCGTTGCGCTCGGCGGCCCTCTCCACCCACCCATATCGGAATTTTCCCCTTAACCGGTTTCGGCAAAAACGCCACCTCTTCAAACTGATAGTAGCGACCAGCAAACCCACACCGATCATGGGTCCACAACTCATCCACGACGCGGAGTTGTTCGTCCGCAATCGCGCCCCGCTCGCGGAAAGGAACGCCCAACGCCCTGAACTCCTCCTCCATCCAACCGACACCAATCCCCATTATCAGACGCCCCTTCGATAGCTGGTCAATGGTGACCGCTATTTTGGCCCAATAAAGCGGATGGCGATATGGCAAGACCAAAACGCTCATGCCCAGACTGATTCGGGTCGTTTGGCCCGCCAGAAAAGCAAGGCAGCTCAGCGGCTCCAGAAACGGTCTATCCGCAGGAACAATGAACTGCCGGTCTTTACTATAGGGGTAAGACGTCTCGATCTGGCGCGGAATGATGATTCGATCCGCCGCCCAGAGGGAATCAAAACCATACGTCTCGGCCTGGCTTGCCGCTTGGCCCAAAGTCTCTGCGGTCGCTGCCCTTCCCGAAATGGGAAGGAAAATTCCTATCTTCGTCGTATTCCTCCTGAGTCGTTGGTTCGGACTAAAGATTTTTTCGCCTGCTTGATTCTGCTTCACTTATCCAAAGTCACGGCGGAGCGTCAAGA
>JBOHVR010000258.1:0-9835 GCA_050735755.1 Binatia bacterium | reverse complement strand
CGCAGCAAGCTGCGGGGAATTGACCCCAAAGAGATTAAATTAAAACTCTTTCGGTAAGCCGGCCTGTTTAAGAATGCCATTCGCGTGTAGCGGCAAAAAATTTTGTTGCCTACAGGGAAATAGCGGTTCGTGATGGGACTGTACCAAATCTCGCGATCGCCCTTGCCCAACCGGTGAAAGCAACACCAGTTCCCCCTGGAGAATCTGTTTCACCTCGGGCGAGTAGCGACACAGTCTCTTGGAGAGAGAGGATCGTTCCATGATGTTGAGAGCACCGTTGCGTCGTGTTGCCGGGCTTCTAATCGGGGCGTTCTTTTTCGTCGCTCCAGCTCGCGCCGACCTGGACGACTACATCAAAAAACCCGAAGATGCTTTTGCTTGGAAGCTAATAGAGAAGCGGGCACAGCCTGAGGGCGTAGTCTATGATCTGCAGCTCGCCTCGCAGAGCTGGCAGGGAATCTTATCGGAGCATCAGTTGCGCATTTACCGGCCCGCGACTATCTCGCCCAATGCGACCATGTTTCTGTGGCTCACAGGTGGTTCCGCGAACCCCGGAAGCGCTTTATTAGGTCTTGAAATGGCGCGCATGATGAAGGTCCCGGTCGCGTTTCTGCACAACATACCCAATCAACCGCTCTTGGAAGGCAAGCTCCGCGAAGACGACCTTATCGCCGAGACCTTTGTGCGTTACCTAAACACGAAAGATGAAAACTGGCCCCTCCTCTTCCCGATGGTCAAGAGCGTGGTCAAGGCTATGGATGCCCTTCAAGCTTTGACCCGGAGAGAGTGGAACGCGCCGGTAAAGACGTTCATCGTGTCCGGTGCGTCGAAGCGAGGCTGGACCGCGTGGCTCACGGCAGCCGTGGATGCGCGAGTCAAGGCGATTGCCCCGCTTGCGATCGATACGCTGAACATGCGTGCTCAGCTACCGCGCCAACTTGAAGCCTTTGGCGTCTATAGCAAGATGATTGCTCCCTATACTTCATGAAGCGCTTACCCGTGACGAAGTTGCACGTCAAAAAACTCGGGGCATTCGAGTGCGGAAGGGAAAAGTTGCCGAGAGCGTCAAAGCCTTCATCCAGAACGTTCATCACTTTCGCGACGATGCGTTGATTGACTCGAGGCCTCCACCGGAACACGTCGCGATTTTCGACGAGGCCCAACGTGCGTGGAACTTGCGGCAGACCGCAAACTTCATGCGTCGAAAAAAGAATCGGCCCGGGTTCTCCCATTCCGAGCCTGAATTCCTGATCTCGTGCATGGATCGCCATCCGGATTGGGCTGTTGTCGTCTGTCTTGTCGGTGGCGGTCAGGAGATCAACACGGGCGAAGCCGGAATCGATGCCTGGCTTGAAGCCGTGAACTCGAGATTCCCCCACTGGCATATGTACATCTCATCGCGACTAACCGACAGCGAATATGCGGCCGGTAAGACTTTGGAAGCAGTAGGCCAGCGAGATAATACAAACTTCGATGACTGCCTGCATCTCGCCGTTTCCATGAGATCATTTCGGGCCGAGAACGTTTCCGCCTTCGTAAAGGCGCTCCTAGACTGCGAAAGACAAGCCGCACACGAGCTTCTTGCGCAGATTACCCGCTACCCAATCGCCGTCACCCGCGATTTGAATCTGGCTAAGCAGTGGATTCGTGCCCGTGCCAGAGGAACAGAGCGTTTTGGATTGGTCGCGTCATCGAAGGCCCAACGCCTTAAACCTCACGCAGTCGATATTCGTGTGGACGTTAATCCGGTGCATTGGTTTCTCAACGGGAAGGAGGATACGCGTTCGAGTTACTATCTCGAAGATGCCGCCACGGAGTTTCAGGTGCAGGGTTTGGAACTTGACTGGGCGTGTGTCACATGGGACGGCGACCTGCGTTTTAATGGCTCAAGCTGGAACTTTCATGATTTCCGCGGCGACCGCTGGGTCAATATCGCAAGTACTGAGAACCAACGTTACCTCCGTAACGCCTACCGGGTCCTGCTCACCCGCGCTCGCCAAGGAATGGTCATCTTCGTCCCGCCGGGCGACCCAAGTGACCCGACTCGGGCGCCTGAGTTTTACGATTCCACTTTCAACTATTTTACACAGCTCGGCGTTCCCGCCCTGCCGTGAATCTCCCGCGCACTTGCGCTCGGCGCCGATATTAGGAGACCGGAGTCGAATTCAATAATGTGGCCCAAGAGCACGGATGAGTGATTGACCGAGTTTAAGACTTAAGTGTCCGTAAATTGGCAACCATTTGTTTGTTGCCTCTACTTTTTACTTTTGAATTCTTTCTTTTCAGTTTGCTTCCATGTGGTGACGTCCACTTGACAATCTTTTCATGAGTGTCCCTATGCCACTATACCGTTTGACGAATTCCTCGCGTCGTAATTAAGCGAGCGCATCGTGAAAGAAATTCTCTCATTTGTTTACGGTTGCGGGCCGTTGTTGATGAAGTTCCCTCCGTAGCTCGGCAAGGGTCTTCGCAATATGCTCGATTAATCCGAGGGCAATTTCCGTCGAGCTCTAATTTCGCGCGGCGGTTTGGGTCACTGGTCTGGGGTCGGACTTCTACGACTCAACTATCTTTGCCAGCCGGTTGATCTCGCGTCTCGTTTTTTCATCGGCTTGCATCAGGTCGCTTAGCCGCCCCAGTAACGTAGGGTGTCGGGCATCAGGGCCAGGTCTGAATACGTGAATTTGGTATACAGGGTATACAGCGTCCAACCTTCAGCTCTTCCGGCAATCTTCGGACCAATACCCACCAAGGCGATCGGACATCTCGTTTAATCTTCCTGCTCCCCACCCTGCCCACACTCTCGATCAGGAGTACGACTCGCCGCTCGACCGACCCCGGTTCAATCGCGCGGTATGTCCGCCCCGCACGAATCAGGGCTGCGAACACTGCAATCTTATGTTCTTGATAAACGCTGACACTTGCACGTTTGCTCTTTTTCGGAATGCGAATAGATCGCGCTGTGCTTGGGAAAACTTTTATCAGGCTAATTACGTGAGATAACGTTTTAATTTGCTTTAACAAACGGACTCAATGTGAGTTTATCTCCAGCATGCTCTCAACTTTCTGGACGAGTTCGTCGAGGGGGAAAGGCTTTTCTAAACAAACCGTATCAATGTACAGGCAGACGCTTCGCACCATGTCAGAGATTGCGGCAGTAAAAAGAATTCGACAGCCTTTCGGGTATAGTTTTTTATGGCGCAAAAGCACGTCAATGCCGGTAAGATTTCCGACTAAATATAGGTCCGCGATCGCCACATCGATCGCTTCGTTGTTCAGGATCTCAATGGCGGCTTCGGCTGATCGAACGTTTTGGACTTGGTAGCCCTTGTATCGTAGGAACTCGGAAATAATAATCCCAAATTCAACATTGTCCTCAACAACAAGCACGGTAGTCATACTGTCTCTCTCCCGCTGAAGCAACACCGCGCACATTACTAAGGAGCAAGTTCTGTGCCGCCGCTGAAGTCCCGTAAAACTCCAGCATGCGGACTATCTTGTATCGGAACTGCTACAGCAGGAGTGTTACTCGAAAGCCCCTGAACCGAAAGGTCCAGCTTAGATTGACAGGCCGCGCGGTGGGACGGGCGTCGATGCCCAGTTCAGTTTAGTCACGCGCAATAAATGCACGGCGATCGCGCGCAAGTCAGGCGGCTGAGGAGCGGCTGAGGGCGACCATCCGCGCGATCGGTCCATGCCGATGGATCCTGGGACCGAGTGGTAGACGGAAAAATTTCCAACATTGCTCTAGCCACGCAATCGGATCTCGCGGCTTCCTACCTCTCCGAGCGTTAGGCCTGGAGCATGGCGGCCAGCAGGGTGGCGATTCCAAGGAAACTAAAAAATCCAACCACATCGGTCACGGTGGTTAGAATGATCGAAGAAGACTGGGCGGGGTCCTGACCAAAAGCAATGAGGATCATCGGAATGACCGCACCGGAAAGACCCGCCGCAATCATCGAGATCACCATCGACAGTCCGATTACCAGGGCGAGACCAATGGACTGACTCCACACATAGACTCCAAGAGAAGTCGTGAGGGCCACAGCCAAGCCGTTAACGAAGGCGACGTTAACTTCTTTAAGAACTATGCGAACCCAATGACGCGGGCGGATCTCCCTCAGGGCAAGCCCTCGCATGGTTACGGCTAGCGCCTGTGCTCCGGTATTTCCCGACTGGCCGGCTACGACCGGCAGAAGAACCGCAAGCGCCGTGAACCGCGCGATAAGTCCTTCGAATAGACCGACGACGGTCGCCGCGAGGAAGGCGGTCGCCAGGTTGATCTGGAGCCAGGGGAGCCGTTTCCTGACCGCGAACGATACCTTCGATAGGGCCCGCTCTTCCTTGCTGACGCCTACCATAGTCTGAATATCGGCCGTTGCCTCCTCCTGGGCCGCTGTGATCAGCGCGTCGTGCCGAATGACGCCAATGATTCTTCCCTCGATGTCGATTACCGGGAGGCTCGGGAGTCTAAGCTGCGTTAATAAATCAACCAACTCCTCTCGCCTGGCGGTGGCCAGGACGCTCACAGGCTCGCCGCGAACTAATCCTTCCAGACGCTCGCTCGGGGCTGCAAGCGCGAGGTCCTGAAGGGCGACCGCGCCAACGAGGCACCCCTCCTCGTCCACGAGATAGACATCGTGGATCCGCCTGTGCGGCAGGGCGCGCAGCCGTCCCAGGACCTCTCTCACGGTCGCATCAGGACGAAAAGTGGTCGCTCGAGGATCCATCGCGAATCCGGCGCTGTCGGGAGGATAGGTCATAAGCTCACGCAGCTCTTTGGCAGTTGCGGGCTCCAAGAGAGCGAACAATTGACTACGGGTCTCCTCATCGAGACACGCCAGCAAGGCGGACGCGCGCGCGGGGTCAAGGACATCGAGGATTTGGCCTGCTGACTGTCGCGCTATCTGCTCTAGCACCTGCGCAGCGATTTCCGGGGCCAGTCGTTCCAAGACCGCGGCGGCCCGGAGGATCGGCTCCCCCTCCAAAAAACGGACAATCTCCCTTACCGGACGGGCATCGAGTAGGCGGGCAGCCTCAGCCGGATAAAGCTGCAAAAAGGCCTGTACCAGATCCTTGATTGGTCTTTCAGCCGCTTGAGCCATGGTCGGTCTCCTTCTGCTCCTTTACAAACACGGTAGCAAAGCCCGCAAGCATTCCGGTAAAGCCGATCCAGCAAAGCTCGCCCAGGCTCATCATGGCGGAGACGGCAGGGTTGGCTGGGCGTCCGCCCGTCGCGTCCTCTTCCAGCCGCCGGAGCGTTTCGTAGCGAATCACGCCGACGAAGGCGCCACTATCATCCACCACCGGAAGCGCATGGAAATCTCTCCACCCCGGATGGGCCACGATCGAGGTGAGGTCTGCGCGCGCGGGCAGCCGCGCCACACGAGGATGCATGGCTGAGGCGAGCATGGTTTTCGGCGAGGCCAGCATCAACTCCCGGAGGTTCAGAACCCCGGCGAGGCGCTGGTCGCGTTCTACAACATAGATATAGTAGAGGACGTTCCGCGGCGAGCGCCGTACCCGCGTAAGCGCCTCGCTCACGGACAGCTCGCCGGGGAGAGCCATGGCTCGGGGATCCATCAACGCACCCGCTGTTCCTTCTGGATACTGAAGCAAGCGACGTAGCGGCAGTGAGAAGTCTGGCGGCGCGTGCGCGAGTATTCGATCGCCGGCCTCCACCTCCAGACGGCGAAGCAAGCCGGCTGCTCGGTCCAAAGGAAACACAATAAGAACCAGCGCTGCCCGCTCGGGAGCCAACCGCGCCAAACACCCGGCGGCACTGAGCGGCGCCATCTGTTGAAGCACCGTTGCCGCAATCTGCGGCGGGGTTTTCTCGAGAAGCGCGGCCGCTTGTCCGGTTGGAAGACGGTCGAGGATGAGCGCGCCATCGCGTGGATGAGATTCTAGGAACCTTTGAGCGAGAAGCCAGTCTGTTTCCATCTTTAGCTTTGGCCCGTTATCAGAACTGAAATCCCTTCACTGAACTCTTTGGCAGGAACGAGCACCCGACCATCCGAATCCTCGATAATAACGGCTGTCGGAGCAATCTCAAGGATCTTTCCGTGGACGTTGCCTACCTTCACCGTGTGGCCGACGCGGTAAAACTGGCGCAAATAGTGGGCCGCAATGATGTTGCTTACCGCCGTTCGGGATCCGAGGCCGAATGCAAGGGCGGCCGCGCCGATAATAGCGCCGGTCACGATTGTAATCGTCGCTGTAAGAAACCGGCTCTCGATCCCGAGCTGATCTACGCTGGTTACTATAGCGATCAATAGAATCACGCCTTGGACCGCTTGGCCGAGCAAGCTACCGTATGCAAGCCGCGCGGCGTCTGCGGCTCCTGCAATCGCGTCCCTCGCGAGATTGCCGGCCAAGAGACCGGCAAAAACGATCAGCACCGCTACCAGGACACGCGGAAGATAATAAGAGACGCCACCGAGCCAGGTTGCGAGCACGGGCAGCCCCAGCGTTTCTGTTGCAGCGGTGAAGAACAAAAGAAAGACCAACCAGAACACAATGCTGCCAATCAAGTCGCCAGTTCCGCGCTGCAGTCCTATTCGTCGAAGGGTGTTATCGATGGCTTGGCTTCGGACCAACCAATCCAAGCCGCTAACCAGGCGCACGCTCCAACTTGCCAGGAGGCGGGCCAGCCCCCATCCAATCAGGAGCAGGGCAGCGGCGCCTAGGAGATTTGGCAGCTGCTGGCCTATTCTTTGCGCAAAGAGATTGAGGGAATTACTTAAGGCTTGAACCCATTGTGCATAATCCATATTGACCTCCTATTACTAAGTTTCGTAATGTCTGTCGTTAGTTCCCTGTTATGGTACTCGAGAGGGAGAGAAATCCGTGAATTTTAAGTTACGCGCCCTGTTTTTAATACGTTGGTGTCGGAGCGGGTCCGCACCAGTCATCCATCAGAGTTGAATGCGATGAAGAAGTTCACAGCAATCGGCGTCAGACTCTTACTTCTAGACAATCTGACGACGATATCCAAACAATCAGCTTCCGGCAATCTTGGGACCAAGACCCTAGGGAGAGGAGGAATCGGGTCAGGCTTGCGTAGGTGAATGGCGCGCGATGGATACCCGCTTGGACCGAAAGGTCAAAACATAGCCGGAACATCTGCTGTAGCTAATCGGTCCAGTGTCGGGGTTAAGACTTTCACTTCCAGACAATCTGAACGAAGATATTCACCAATCAGCTCTTCCGGCAATCTTCGGACCAAGACCCGCCAGGGCGATCGGACATCCCGTTTAATCTTCTGCTCCTGCCCGTACGGCTCGCCAGCTCGACCGGCCGCGGTTCGCCGCGCACGCACGTCCAAGGATAAACTGTTTTCGGCTTTTTCGTAATGCCATGCTACTACACCGAACAACGGGATCGGCGGTCATCTACCGAGCAACCGTTGTTTTCCAGTTGCTTATTAGTCCCACACAGTACGAACCAGGCCGGATTGTTGAATTTTCCCGTCGCCGGTGATGAGCGGCAGGCCCGCGACTCTAGCCTGCGCAACAATGAGACGATCATAGGGATCCGGAACAGTCGTAAAGGACGCGGCCTCGAGAAGCAGCTGCGTGTCGTTCACGCCCAAATCAAAATTATCGGCCTGGGCAAGAGAAATGACCATGTCACGGAACGGCAGCGGAAGGTGAACCTTGCCGGCTTCAGAAAGAAGCATGACTTCTTCGAGAACAGTAAACGGCACAAGCACCGCATCAGTTCCACGCTCCACTCGTTCAAACGTGCGGAGCGCTCTCCGGCAAGTCTTCTCTTCCGGCCGGTGACATGATGGATCAATGCATGGGTGTCGGTAACGAACATCATTTAAGCTACAGGGAACGACCGGCTGCTTCCAATCTTGACTTTCGCGACGCGCGAATAGCATCGTCGATATCCCCGACAGCCTTCGCGATCCCGCCGATTTTCAAGATCCTTTTTCCGGCGATTTTCTTTATATACTTGCCTGTGCCTGACAGTTGCCGATATCGGTCGATCCCGATAATCACCGCGACCGGCTTTTGACGCTTGGCCACAATGTAGGTGTCGCCATGTTCGGCCACGCGATCGACGACTTCACTCAATTTTGCCCTTGCCTCGACAAACGGCATTACTTTCTCTTTGGTCATAGTGCCTCCAAATGTACACTTTAAATGTACATCAACGCGGTCGCTCCCGTCAACGCGGAGGGAAATACAAAGTAAAAGGCCAAAAGTAAAAATAAAGAAGGGAAGGATTTGCGCAGGACGCCGCTACTTTTTCGCCTCCGCCTGCGGGAACCCGTAAGCCTCGAAGACCTTTGCAATCCACTGATCGATGACCTGGTAGTCCTCCCAGCTCAACACAGAGAGATTCTTTCCTCTCACTTCCTGCTCCACGGCGCCGCCCGGAACATACACCGAAGACCCGAGCGGTTCGTAGTCGTCGATGATCTTTTGCCCTTCCGGACTCGCGAACCATTCGAGCAACAGAAGCGCGGCGTGAGGATGTTGAGCGCCCGCCAAAACGGCAAGCGGCATGGAAGCGCTCAAGGGAACAGGCTCGAGAACCGCGTATTGTAGAATTCCCGCGCGATCCTTTAGCTGCGAGCGCCTCACCGAATGAAATCTCACGCCGATCATCATGGGTATCTCTCCCGCGATAATCGCAGGAAAGGTTCTCGTGGCGCCCCGCACCCAAATGGGTTGCTGGTCTTTTATCTTTCGGGCGAAGTCGATCGTCTTTTCTAAACCCCAGGCAGGCACAAGCTCGGCAATTTCCGTGGGGCGCACGTCCGCTGCAAACTTCCGGCCCTTGAACTCAGGCCTGAGAAGGTCGTCCCAGCTTTTGGGCACCTGCGCCGGGGGAACGAGATTTTTGTTGTAAGCGACAACGGAAAACCGGCTCGAAAATGACACGATATTGCGGTTTATCGAATCGATCATTGCCGGAGGAATTTTCAAGACTCCTTGTTCGGCCATTCCCAGAACGTCGATCTTCCATAGATAAGGAAGATACTCACTGCGGAAGTCTTGCGTCGGCGTGACAGTATCCCACTCTTTGGCGGCTCCGCTCTTAAGCTCGAGAACCGTGCGTTGCGCCGCATCCGATCCTGTCGTTTCTCGGCCGGTGACTTTGAGAAACGGATATTTTTTCATGAAAGCCGCGGTAGCGGCCTTGATCACCGGCGGCTCGATATTTCCCAGGATTCGAAGCTCTGCTTCTTTTTTGGCTTTGGCGAGGATCTCGTCATGGCTGGCGATAAAATCGTAGCCTCTCGCCTCGGCGTCCTGCTTGGCCTTCTGCAAGGCCGGGCCTCCAGTAGCCGCACAGGCAAATTCAATTGGTAGATTCCAGATTACGAACGATAGCAAAGCGACTGTCACCAAAAATGTCATGGCTCTCCCTCGCTGACCTAAAATCTCCCCTTCCCCTCTTTGAAAAAGAGGGGTCTAGGGGTGGGACCGGAGAAAACTCCCCGCTATCAAGGACCGTCATTTCCGGGCTTCAGCTTTTGGAAAACCGAGCGCTTCCACGACCTTGGCTTCCCACTCCGGCATTGCCTGCTCGTGCTCCCAAGACACAGGGGATAGCTTCTTTCCCCGCAGCTCTTGCTCCACCGCGCTGCCCTTCACGTAAACCGAGGACGCAAATGGTTCGAATTCGTCGAGCAGCTTTTGCCCTTCCGGGCTTCCAAACCATTCCAGCCAAAGCAGCGCCGCGTGCATGTTCTGGGCGCTGGCGAGGATTCCTTGCTGCTCGGTTAATCGCAGCGGGACAGGTTCCACGACAACGTATTGCAAAATGCCGGCCGGGTCCTTCGATTTGGCCCTCTTGACCGTGTGCACGTTCGGCC
>JBOHVR010000257.1:0-4288 GCA_050735755.1 Binatia bacterium | reverse complement strand
GTCGCCTACCCGAGCGCTTTTGCCGAGGAACTGGTTTTGCCGCATCCATTCATCAGAGTACATCTTCGAAAGATAGATTTCTCCCGCGTCGGGAAGTAAGACGACGACAAGATTGTCTTTACCGAGCTGTTGCTCTCGAGCGTATTCAAGCGCGCCCGCGACGGCTGAACCGGAAGATCCCCCACAGAAGAGACCCTCCTCCCGGGTAAGCCTCCTGCCCATCAGAAACGAGTCGCGGTCGGAAACCGTTACGACATCGTCGATGTATTGCATCAGCAGGTTCTTCGGCACAAAGTCCTCGCCAATCCCCTCGACCTTGTAGGGGTGTGAGTCGCTCCATGACCATTTCTCGCGCTTGAAAGCCTTGGCGAGGATCGATCCCTCGGGATCGACCCCGATAACCGTGCACTGCGGATTTTTTTCTTTCAGGTATCTGGCGGTTCCCGAGATGGTCCCCGCGGTTCCAATCCCAGCAACGAAGTGAGTGATCTTGCCGTCGGTCTGCTGCCAGATTTCGGGGCCCGTGGAGGCGTAATGGGCTTCCCGGTTCGCGAGGTTATCGTACTGCATGGGCATATAGGCGCCCGGGATCTCCTCGGCAAGACGTTTCGCAACCGAATAGTAGGACTGGGAGGATTCCGGCGGCACCGCCGTCGGGGTCACGACCACCTCCGCGCCAAAAGCACGCAGGCGGCGAATCTTTTCGATGCTCATTTTGTCCGGAATCGTAAAGATACACTTGTATCCCTTGACTGCGGCGACAATCGCCAGCGCCACTCCCATGTTTCCCGAAGTGGGCTCAACGATCGTGCCTCCCGGCTTGAGCAATCCCCTCCTCTCCGCGTCCTCGATCACCGCAAGCCCGATCCTGTCCTTAACGCTGCGTCCCGGATTGGACGCCTCCAGTTTCACACAGATCGTCGCAAAAATCCCTGCGGTAACACGGTTGAGGCGGATGAGCGGCGTGTTACCGACGGCTTCGAGGACGTTAGCGAATATCTTCGGCATTCGATTCGCTCCCGAATATTAACAGTTGAATTGGAACTTTCTCCACGCCGGTGATAAACCCCCGCGCCAATTCTCCCCCTTCACGTAGCGTCAGGATACTACACGCCTTTCCGAATGTCTTCACAGACAGCGGATTTTCCCGGGCCGAAAGGCCGCCTGGATCCTCCCTTTAAAGGCGGCTCGAGTATGTAGCAGACAAAGGCTTGTTACCGGGAGCAAAACGGGTTATAGGAGCTTCGGGCAGGAGATCCCAGGGAGATCGTGGAACAATCTCTCTCTAGTGCGTCTTCATGCGCGCGACGCCAACCCCCAATGCCTTAGAGCACTGCCATGCCGGTGCGGAGTTGTTGGCCGGGCAAACTCCAAAGGATTTACGTAGGAGCCCAAGTCGAAGCAGTTCTGAAGGAGACGCAAAAAGGCGCTGGCGTTGCGCTCGTCGCTGTGCCCTCACGTTCGTGAATCAGCACGAGCACGATGATTGCGAGCCGTGTCGTATTGCTGTACGCATTATCGAATTGTGCAATCAGGATAAAACCTCTTGGGGGGCGTTATGATCAAGCGACTTAGCCTAAGTTTGTTTTTGTTTTTTGCTCTGCTTCCAATGCCGCCGGCGTTGGGCCAGAATGCAGAAGAGTTATTTCACAAGCTGGAAAAAATGCCAGCGGAAAAGCGCCGGCAGCTTTTAATCGATGGCGCGAAACGGGAAGGTTCCTTGATGATCTACGCGACGACCTCAGGTCCCGCCATTGATGCCCTGCTTTCCTCTTTCCGTAAAAAGCATCCCTTCTTGAAGCCGGAAGTTTGGCGTGAAGGCCGCGGCGCGGCCCTGGCCGATAGAGCCATTGCCGAGATCCGCGCCGGAAGATACCTCGCGGACGTCCTTGGCGGGGGCCAAAATGCCCTGGAACCCCTCTTAAAGATGTCAGCCCTCGCCCGCTATCACAGCCCTGAGCGCCGATATTTTCCTGACGATTACAAAGACAAGCAGGGTTACTGGACAGCCGTCTTCATCCAGGAA
The DNA here is from genome assembly GCA_050735755.1 of Binatia bacterium. GTDB lineage: Bacteria > Desulfobacterota > Binatia > UBA9968 > UBA9968 > DATMAM01. Next base: position 2,262 of record JBOHVR010000257.1, on the reverse strand, counting down.
TCAATCTTCGGCTTCAACACTAACCTGGTTGACCGGGCGAAACTGCCTCCGACCTACTTTGATCTGTTGGATCCCTACTGGAAGGGCAAACTGGTGCTGGATCCGCTACCGAACTCATTTGTCAGAGGAGCATTGGCCGCCTATGGTGAAAAGAAGGCTATGGAGCTATTCGACCGTTTATTGAGCACTCAAGATGTGCAGTTTCGCCGAGGGCGGACGCTCCAAACACAGCTCTTGGCGGCGGGAGAGTTTGCCGCATCGCCGGAGATACGGCTCGGCACCCTGCTCGAGCTGAAAACAAAGGGGGCCCCGGTCGATTACCATTTTATTTATCCTACTCCGGTGGAGCTCCGTCCAGTCGCAATCTTCAAAACCGCTCCACACCCGCACGCGGCGGCGCTGTTAGCCGACTTCTGGCTTTCCCCTGAGGGGCAGAAAATTATGGTCCAGGCGGGCTATTCAGTTGCTCGAGAGGGCATCGATTCGGAGGCTGCAACCCCAAAGAACGTCGCGCTTCCCATCACACTCGACTGGCTGGAGGCCAACGATAAACGGGTGCAACAAATCGCCAAAGAGATCTTCTCGCGCCGAGCCAAGGGGGCGAAGCAGTAGAAACCAACCCGTAGACCGTGAGCCGAACGATCTCTTTACAGAGATTCCATGGCGCTATTTAGCAAGCGCGCCGAGTGGCAGTACGCATTTCTCATAAGTGTCACGGGCCTCGTCGTGTACCTGACCCTGATTCCGGTCGCGATGGTCATCTACGGCAGTTTTCGTGATGGTCCCCCCGGAACCGAAGGCGCTTTTACTTTGGCAAACTATGCCACCGCTTTCAGCAACGTAAGCCTATACGCCTCCATTAAAAACTCCCTGATCTTTGCCCTAGGCGGAGGCAGCTTGGCGTTTGTCATGGGCTGCTTTCTTGCTTGGATCACAGAACGCACCAACGCACCGTGGAAGAGCTTCATCTATATTTCTGTCTTTACCGAGATCATGATTCCGGGAATTCTCGAAAGTATCTCTCTGGTACTGCTCTATAGCCCCAAGATCGGCATCGTAAACACATTTCTCATGCACCTTTTGGGCCTGGAACGGCCTCCCTTCAACATCTACAGCATGGGAGGAATGATCTGGGCTTTCGGCTCAGGAAGTTTTACCACTGTATTTCTTCTCATGGCTGCGGCCTTTCGCTCCATGGACCCGTCCTTGGAAGAAGCTGCAATCATGTCCGGCACAGGCATCCTCCGCACGATTTACGAGGTCACGCTCAGGCTCATTTTCCCTTCGATGCTTGCCACCTGGCTCCTGCTCTTTTTGCGTGGCGTGGAAACTTTCGAGGAGCCGGCCGTCTTGGGGCTGCCCGCCGGAATCACTGTGCTGGCCACGGAGGTTTATCTGGCCGCGACCGAGGTGCCTACAGATTATAATCTTGCTGCTACCTTCGCCATGGTCTATTTGCTCATTGCCCTGCTGGGACTCGCCATTTACTTCCGCAGCACCCGCTATTCCGAGAAATATGCAGTGATCACAGGCAAGGGATTTCGCCCTTACGTTATCGACTTGGAAAGCATGCGCTATCTCGTGTCCGCGCTGGCCATCCTCCTCCTAACCGTAGTCTTGTTTCTCCCAATCTTGGTGATTCTTTATGCCTCGCTTCTTCCCTGGTATGGACCTCCTTCGGTTCAGATGCTGAGGCTCTTTTCATTAGACAATTATCGCTGGGTACTGACCTATGATGCCATCCTGGGTGCGCTGCAGAATAATCTCCTGGTCGGGTTTGGCAGCGCCACCCTGGCGGTTCTTTTCACTGCCGTTATTGCCTGGATCGTTTTGCGCAGCAACATTCCCGGCCGGAAATTTCTGGATGCTCTGGTGTTTTCGCCGATCGCTTATCCGGGAGTTGTTTTTGGTCTTGCCCTCATTTGGGTTTACCTGACCCTTCCCATTCCGGTCTACGGCACGCTCTGGATCCTGTTGATTGGTTATGTGACCAAGTATATGCCTCTCTGCATGCGCGCCTGTAGTGCTTCCCTGACCCAGGTGCATAAGGAGCTGGAAGATGCTTCACTGATGAGCGGCGCCTCTTGGTGGTATACGTTCTCCCGCGTTGTGGTCCCGTTGATTTTGCCAGGCATGTTTGTGGGATGGGTGTACGTTTTCACCTTGACGTTCAAGGTCCTGTCCCTTCCGGTCCTCCTCGGACACGCGGGAACCGAAGTCATTCCGGTTCTTATCTTTGATCTCTATGAGGGCGGCCAGTAT
>JBOHVR010000256.1:0-4259 GCA_050735755.1 Binatia bacterium | reverse complement strand
CCTTAGCCTCATAGCGCTTGCCAACGCTTTGCTTTCCCTCGTACACGTCAAACAGGCGCAGTTCTACAGTGACGTTGTCGCCCTGGATGTTAAACCCCCCTTTCACCAATCCCACTGCGCCTATGGTGGACCAATCGCGGAAATCAAACGTCCCCAAAGTAATCCCGGTGTTCTGGGAATTCTCGATGTAGGCGGAACGGTCCAGCACGCGGAACCAACCTGAGCGTTCCAGGTCCTGGACGATCATATCGGCGATGCCGGTTGAAACCCGTCCGCTGTCATCCTTCCCCGTCAGGTTTTTCAAGGGCGAAATCGCGATGGGATAGCGTTGCGCGCCCGGTCCGACGATTAGCCCCTTGACCTGAGCGAGCACAATGCGCGGCGCGGCAAGCCATATGAAAAGCATCAAAAGCTTCACCAATCGACTTTTCATCATTTTTTTATCCCCGCAAATCTGCCGGCCGAAAGATCAGCTCAACGTCACTAAAATCGGCCCGATAGGCCTCGGGGGGAGGTGCTAGCGGGTTCACGCTCCGCACAGCCCTCATAACGGAATCATCGAACGACGCATCTCCTGAGCGCTGGGTGATCCTAAGGCCATCGATCTCGCCATTCTCTTTGATACCGAAACGAACCGTCACTTCGAGATTGGTTCTTCTTCCCGCCCACGCCCAGCGGTCCTTAATCAACTGCAACATCTTGTTGTGGTACACGATAAAGTCTATGCCCTTGACTAACCCCCCGCCTCGACCTCCTGAGCCCGGGGCCATCGCGCCCACCCCTTCCCCGACGCCTGAGCTCAACGGCTCTCTTTTTTTTGCGGTCTCGGACCCTTTCTTCTCTGCCGTCGACTCCGATGCGGACGCGCCCGCGCTACTTTCACCGGCCCGTTGCCTGACCCGTTCCATCGCCGCTTGTAGTAGCTTCTCGCGCATCTCTCCGGACAGCTCCCTGGTCGCCGTCTTCTCCGGTGGCTTTTCTTGCTTTTGCGGCTTCTCGATCTCCTTGACGGTCCTCTTCTGTTTTTCGACAGCCTTCTTCTCTTTTTCGACGACGACTTTTTTCTCTTTCTCGACGCGCGCCACTTGGGGGGGATCAGGCTTGGCCTTCTTTGACTCTTTCGGCTGGGGCGCCGGCGCAATTTGGGCGCCGAGGCCCGGCCCGCCGAGTTTTTCGCCGCCCACCAAGTCCACGGTGTAAACCGGATAGTTCACGGCTCTACGCACGGGAAGAGTGAACGCTAAGAGAATCAACCCTACCACGGCGGCATGGACAAAGCCCGAAAAAAATACCCAACCCCAGAGACTTCGATCCCGTCCCTCCGTTGCGGGTCGAGACTCCTCCTTGCCAATTTGCGCAAAGCTGCTCGGGAGAGCCAATGTCCTAGCTTTCCTTTTCTCCGGGCGGACGCGTCACCATGCCCAGCTTGACGATACCCGCCTTCTTGATTTCCTCAATGGCGCTCATGACGACGCCGTACCGAACGTTCCGGTCTGCGCGCAGATAAACTTCCTTGTCTTTATTGATCTGGCGGACCGCGCGCAGCTTCTTGCCCAGCTCGTTGGTGCTGATCGGATTATCATTGAGGTATAGCCGGCCGTTTTGCGTGATGGAGACCACAAGGGGTTCTTCGTCGCTGGCAACTGCGCCCGCCTGCGCCTGCGGCAAATTGATCTGCACTCCCTGCTGGATAATGGGCGCCGTCACCATAAAGATGACCAAAAGCACGAGCATAACGTCGACCAGCGGCGTTACGTTGATCTGCGAAATCTGGCTTCCGTTCCTGTCGGAGGAAAAATCGACAGCCATACATCAATCTCCTTCGTCATGCGTCCTGATGAAGTTAATCGCAAGGCGCATCGCTGCGCTCCGCTTTATTATTCATTGCCAATTCATTTCAGAAAGTGACGCTCGGCAATATTTAAGAACTCGTGCGCGAAGTTTTCCATCTCCGACGCCAGAACTCTGATTCTGTGCGAAAAATGGTTGTAAGCCATGACGGCGGGAATCGCGGCGGCCAGTCCCGCTGCCGTGGCGATCAGCGCCTCAGCGATGCCCGGCGCCACCGCCTGAATGCTGGAGGAGTGGGTCACGCTCAAGCCGCGAAACGCGTTCATGATTCCCCAAACTGTGCCGAAGAGTCCGATAAACGGGGTCGTGCTTGCGGTGGTGGCCAGAAACGTAAGCGCCTTCTCTAGTTTGGTAATTTCCACTGTCGTCGCGCGCTTCATCGCGCGGGCCACGTTGTCCACCCCGCCCAGCTCCGTTGTCAAGCCTTCGCTCTGCGTTGTTTCTTTACGGGTGCGCGTGACGCGCACGAGCTCTTCATAGCCGGCGCGAAAAACCTGCGCGACGGCACCGGCCTTGAGCTCGCGGCTCGCGTCGTGAATCGAGGTGAGATTGCGGCTGTCCCAAAACAGCTCGATGAACTTTTCCGACTCGCCTTGCGCCAAACGCATTTGGCGGTATTTGTAGAAAATGATTCCCCAGCTAGCGACAGAGAACAACACCAGCAGGTAAAGCACCCCTTGCACGACCGGACCCGAGCCCGTGACGAGATCCAGAAACCCATGTTGCTGACCGAAGCCTTCTGTTTGAGCCAACAACGGCAGGAACCAATAGGAAGGCATGGGTAGAGTCGCGTGGTTCAATTCCGAAAATTAATATATGCCATTTTGAGAGTCAACACCTTGACTCGGTAGAACAAACATGAGAAATGAAAAAAATAACAGCTCTTTGCGTCGCTGCCTTATGATACCAACGTTACAGCAACTCGATTTAAAAGCCAAAAGAATTTTTTTGCGCGTCGACTACAACGTTCCCATTCACGGCGGCAAAGTCGGCGAACCGCACCGCATCGACAGCACGCTGCCGACACTGAACTTCATTCTGCCGCACGCAAAAACTGTTCTGATAGCGTCTCATCTCGGACGGCCGGATGGAAAGCGAGATCCCAAACACAGCCTTGCGCCGGTGCGTGAATATTTGCTCGGCAAACTGTCTCAACCGGTTGTTCTGGCTCCGGACTGTGTTGGTGCGGAGGTGGACCGTCTCATCGCTCAACCGGGAACGAAGATCATCCTCCTTGAGAATCTGCGTTTCCATAAGGAAGAAGAGGCGAACGATGCGGTTTTTTCGCAGGCTCTGGCATCCCTGGCCGATGTTTACATCAATGACGCCTTCGGTGCCGCGCACCGCGCGCATGCTTCAGTTTCCGGCATGGTGCGTTTTTTCTCATCGCGGGGCGTAGGATTCCTCATGCAGAAAGAGATCGAATACCTCGGCCAGCTTCTCGCCGCCCCGCCGCGACCGTTTTGGGCTTTGCTCGGCGGCGCGAAGGTCTCCGACAAGATCGGAGTCATTGAGAACCTGCTGCCCAAATTGGACGGCGTCCTGATCGGCGGCGGCATGGCCTACACCTTTCTCCGCGCCAGGAATGTAGCGGTCGGAAAATCGCTGGTTGAAGAAGAACATCTCAGCGTTGCCCGAGACATCATGGCGCAGGCGGAAAAAAAAGGCGTGCGCTTATTCCTGCCCAGTGATCACATCGTCGCCAAGGAGATCAAAGAACCGGACAAACCGGCGACGGTCGACGAGATTCCTGCAGATCTCATGGGCCTGGATATCGGACCCAAGACCGCCGCTCACTACGCTCGCGAGCTGAGCCAGGCGAAATCGGTGCTTTGGAATGGACCGATGGGCGTCTTCGAAGACGAAAGATTCTTTCACGGCACCCAGACCTTGGCCTCAGCACTGGCTCAATCCGGCGCAGTCACTATAGTGGCCGGCGGCGATACGGTCGCGGCCGTCCGGCAGGCCGGAATCGAAAGCAAGATCACTCACCTTTCCACGGGTGGCGGAGCGACCCTCGAATTTCTCGAAGGGAAGAAACTACCCGGCATCGCGGCGCTCGAGAGCGCCTGATCCGCTTCTTATTTTCATCTCATGCTGCCTCTTGTCGTTGGCAACTGGAAAATGCACGGAACGCAAGGTGGGGCGCTGGCGCTGGCGCGCGCGGTCACGCGCGGCGCCACCGATATCCAACGGGTCGAAATTGCGGTGGCGCCTCCGTTCACCGCTCTTGCCGGCGTTGGCAGATCCCTGAAGAGCAGCCCTATCCGGCTGGCCGCGCAGAACGTTCACTGGCAGGACTCCGGTGCCTTCACGGGAGAAATCAGCGCGCCGATGCTCGCGGAATTAGGCTGCCGCTACGTCATCATCGGTCACTCCGAACGCAGGCACATTTTCAAAGAGACGGA
>JBOHVR010000255.1:0-5461 GCA_050735755.1 Binatia bacterium | reverse complement strand
CTTAGGCTACCCCCTGTTTTGCCTGTCTCGATGACCAAAGAGCCTATGACATACTGACGTGAGTGAGACCCACGGGGTGACACTTTCGCTCAGCAGATAAGGTGACACTTTCGCTAAGCTTCAACAGGAGGGCTCATCATGGCGAAACAACATGCTGACGAAGAATTTTCTTTGAGGAATGATCGCCAACGGTATGGAAGCAAAAAAAGTTGATCCTTTTCGCACCGACAGTTCCGGCCGTCGCGCGCTTGGCTCTTTTTCGCGCGCAGAGCGCGACCGGCATTATGCTCATGTGCGCAAGCTCATGGGCGAGCCCGGGCTTGACGGGCACACCAACCCGTAATGAACCGCCCGTAACGGTTTGAAGCCCCCACTTCTCTGTGTCATAAAAACTTCGTGCCGACGTGGTTGCAGCTTTCCTTCAAAGCCCCTCCCGAGGCGCTAGACACCGTATCGAACTTTCTGCTCGAAAAGGGATCGCCGGGAGTCGTTCTGGAGAAGAACGGTGTGCGGGCGTTTTTTCCTCTCACCCAGGCAAAGGCGGGTTTTCGCCGCGACGTTCAGAGTTTTCACAGGGCGCTGTGGCAAATCTACCCGGCCCTGAGCAGTCAGTCGCTTCGCTGGACGCTGCTGAAGGACAAGAACTGGAAGAATTCCTGGCGGCGCTTTTTCGCTCCGCTCGAGGTGGGGGAGAGTCTCTGGATTGCGCCGCCGTGGGCGAAGCGCTCCGCGCCGGCGCGCCGCCGTGCGATTACGATAGAGCCGGGGATGGCATTTGGCACGGGAAATCACTTCACGACCCGCACCTGCCTCGAATTTATCGAGCAGACGGCCGCCTTGTTTGCGCCGGGAGCTTATGCCGCTCTTGACGTCGGGACCGGCTCGGGAATCCTCGCGATCGCGCTGGCCAAGCTCAAAGCAGGAAAGGTCCTGGCGCTCGATGTCGATCCCATCGCTGTGAAGGTCGCTACGTCCAACGTGCGGCGCAATCGGGTGAGAAGAATCGTCGCGGTGCGGGGCGTCGGCCTCGACATGCTTTCCGATCAGTTCCACATCGTGGTGGCGAATCTAACCGCCGAAACGCTGATCGAGCTGGCGCGGAAACTCCAGCAGACAGCGACGAACGGAGGCTACCTGATCCTCTCGGGCATTTTGCGGCCAAAAGCGAAAGCCGTCGCGCGCGCTTTTCGCGCGATGACCCTGGTGCGCAAGAAGAGCGACAAGGAATGGTCCACCTTATTGTTGCGGAAGAAGGGGTGAGATGCCGCGGCTTTTTGTCGATAAAGTAGATGTCGAAGGAGCCACGGGGGCGATCACGGGAGCCGAACTGGAACATCTGCGCGTTCTCAGGCTGCGGCCCGGCGATGCGTTGGTCCTCTTCGATAGCGCGGGAGTAGAGCACGAAGCGCGGATCGACTCTTATACAAACCGAGCCGCCGAAGTAAGAATCATTCGTTCCTACCGGCCGGAACGGGAGTCTTTTCTCGAGGTGACCTTGGCGCAATGCGTGGGCAAAGGCGAAAAAATGGATTGGGTCGTCGAAAAGGCCGTCGAACTCGGCGTCCAAACCATTGTTCCGGTGCTCTCGACCTACACGATTCCTCGCCTGGAAGGAACGAAGATCAGCAAGCGCCGCTCTCGTTGGGCAAAGATCGTGCTCAGCGCAGCGAAACAGTCCGGTCGCACGTCGGTCCCGGAGATCGCCGACATCACAGGTTTCGCGGATTTCGTCGGGCGCGCATGGCCGCATGAGCTGAAGCTGATGTTTTGGGAAGGAGAATCATCGCAAGGGCTGGTGAGTCTAAGAAGGGAGTTGGCCAACCCCCGCTCGGTTCTTCTTCTCATCGGGCCCGAGGGCGGATTTACCGATGCCGAAGTAAAAGAGGCGGCGCAAAACGGCTTTCGCACGATCAAATTAGGCAAGCGAATCTTGCGCACGGAAACCGCGGCGATTGCCGCGGTTGCGGTTGTGCAATCCCTCTGGGGTGATATGGGATAGGACTGGGGTTCACGGATGGTCTGTCGTAACTGTGGATTTAGCGCGGCTGCGGAAGCGCTTCATTGCCCGATGTGTGTTAGCCGATTGCGGGAAGAAGAAGAGCAACCGAACTTAGAACTCCCTCTGGACGACAATTACAACCGTTTTCTCGAGCGCATCAAGAGCACGGAAGCGGAGCGAAGAAAGGCTGCCGGAGAGGCGCCCTGGGGCGGTTGGACGCGGCGCTATTTGGCCTTTATGATCGATCTGGTTATTCTAGCGTCCTTTTCCTTGCTGCTGTTCTATTTGACGTATATTGCCTACAGCGTAGGTCTGGCGGCCAACCAGAGGAGCTTGTCCGCCTACAACGAGACTCCCTTCTGGCGCTTTACATGCTGGGGATCTCTTTTTCTTTGCGGGTGGTATTTTGTTTTGTTCCACGCAATGGCCGGGCGCACCCTGGGAAAATGGCTGTTAGGCCTGCGCGTTGTGGGGCCGAATCGGTCGCCGATCACTTACCGTCAGTCATTGAAACGTTGGATTGGATATTTTCTTTCAGCTTTTCTCGGCCTGGGTTTCTTGTGGATTCTGATCAGCCGCGAGCGCCGGGGATGGCATGATTATCTCGCGGGCACCTGGGTGATCCGCGACCGATCGTCAGGGTCAATATGAAAGCCTTAAAGATTGGGGTCATTATGGACCCCATCCAGAATATCGATATCAACAAGGATACGACTTTTGCCATCATGCTCGAGGCGCAGAAACGCCGGCACGAAATATTTTACATGGAGATCGGAGACCTCTTCATTAAAGGCGCGCAGCCCGGCGGAACTGCGCGATCCCTGCGCGTGGCGCGGAGCAAGCCGCACTTCGAGCTCGGGCCTTTACAGTCGCGCCCGCTCGCTTGGTTTGACGTTGTCCTCATGCGAAAAGATCCCCCCTTTGATCTCAACTTCTTTTTTGCCACGCAGCTTCTTAGCCTGGTCGATCCGAAGCGGTGCGTGGTGCTCAACGACCCTCACGGGTTAAGAGAAGCTCCGGAAAAACTCTATGGGCTCAATTTTCCTGAGATCATTCCGCCTTCGATCGTGACCAGCGGCATCAATCGCCTGAAAGAATTCATGGATGAGCAGGGAGGCGAGATGATCCTTAAGCCTTTGGAAGGCGCGGGCGGGCGCGGGGTCTTGTATCTCAACCGCAAGGACCGCAACGTCAATGCGCTCCTCGAGTTGGCCACGATGGAAGGGAAGGTGCCGGTGATGGGGCAGCGTTATTTGCCGGAGATCCGCGTCGGCGACAAGCGGGTGCTGGTGCTTGACGGCGAGCCGATCGGCGCGCTCCTGAGAGTTCCGCGCGAGGACGACAACCGCGCCAATATCCACGCGGGAGGCGGCTCCGCGCCAGGGCAAATCACCGCGCGTGATCGCGAAATATGCGGCGTGCTGGCGGAGTCTTTGAGAAAACTGGGATTATACTTCGTCGGATTGGACGTGATCGGCGGCTTTGTCACTGAAGTTAACGTCACGAGCCCTACGTGCGTGCAGGAAATCAACGCTTTTGATGGGGTGCAGCTCGAAGCGAAGATCGTTGACTTTATCGAACAGAAGGCGCCGAACCGAGACTCATGAAAGCCGGCGGGTGAAAATCAAACGTCCGGCTTATGACGAAAGGGTCTGATCCGAGAGAGCATGCGGTGGAAAAGTCGCTGTTTAACCGGTTCAAGTTTCTTGTCCCTGTAGACGATCCGCAATGACTCAGTGATGGTCGCCTCGTAAACCAGCCACTGGCAGACGCTGCGAAAATTCGGGTCGAGCTTCTCGATCACACCGATCGCCTCTTCGAGGCTTGGCGCCGTCTTCAACTGGAGCTGCATGTCGTCCCGGTAATGGCAGACGACTCTGAACTCGACCTTTCGCTGAATCTGCGTTTCCTTTTGTTCGTCCATACTCCCTTTGGGCAAACGAGGTGCCAGTTCCAGCCGGGCGGTTGGCCTCAATACGGTTTAAGGGAAAGTTTTAGCACAACGCGTAATTATAAGGAACGGCCGGGGTCCCCTCGAGCAAACCTCTAATCGAGCAGATGGGAAAAAATTTCGGCGATGGGAAAAAATCACTCAAATCGTGATTGATTGCCTCTTCATCGCTGGCTTCTTACATGACCGCCTAAACCTGTTTGAATCCGAACTAAAAGCTGCTAAATAATTGATTTTGTTTCTTGTGGCCAGGTAGCTCAGTCGGTAGAGCAGAGGACTGAAAATCCTCGTGTCGGCAGTTCGATTCTGTCCCTGGCCATATTTCTTTTGCCAGTTGTTCCGACACCTTATAGATTCTCAACTCTCTGCTCTTAATGCTAAACAGCCTCTGACTTAGTCAAAACTTTGTCAATTGCTGTCAAATCCTGCTGATGTAGCGCGGCAAGTTTCGCTCCTGCTTCCTTCAAAGACGTTTCGTCGCTGATTGCGTACCGCCTGTAAACGCTTTCGGTCTTATGGCCAACCATGTTCATGGCGTCACTGCGGGATACCCCGGCGCGCTCAAGGTTCCTAATAGCCGTCCTCCTGAAGTCATGAGGAATACGAGTCGCAACTTTTTTGACGAGCTTCCCTCGCGCGTCTCTAATCTCGTTTCCTAAGCCGGCTTTGACACATGCTGTAAGCCAGCTACGGCGAAAACTCTTGATTCGACGGCCATTATGATGGAATAGCCACGGGATAATTCGCCCCTCTGCCCGCTGTAAAGCTTCAGTGCGCTCAATTTGCGCTTGCAGGATCTGGCGAAGCCTTGGGGTCAGGGGGAAGTTTCGGCCCTCGCGGTTTTTTGTTTCTCCCGGTTCGAGTCGAAGCCATCCGGCCTTTAAATCGACATGATGACGTTGGCGGGTAAGGATTTCGTTATGAACCCGCCACCCTGTGATATATTCGGTTTCAGCAACTGGTTTGAGATGTTCGGGCAGATGTTTCAAAACACTATCCAACTGTTCGCGCTCAAAGAAGCCTTTTCGGACATTATTGGTTTGAAGTTTCGCAATGTACGGCTTACTGGCGGCTTTGCCGGCTCTCAATGCCAGCGTAAACATTCTGCCAAGCGCGCTTAACTCGTTATTGATCGTACTATTCTTGGCGTTCTCTTGACGGTAGGTGATATAGGCGGTGATTCTATCGCCAGTGATCTCGATTGCCCGCCTGTCCCCAAAGAACTCCCGCAAGTGATTGACCGCGTCTTCCGCTCGATTTAATGAGCTGTAGCCATTGGCCTTGTAGTCATTCGTAAGCATCGCAGCCATATCCTCAAACGTCGTACGCGTCACGTCTGGGCCGACAGGCTTTCCGGCTGCTATGTCGCCATGACGACGCTTCAGCAGCTTCCACGCGTCCCGCTCATTTGTGCTCTCGCTGCTCTCTCTAATCACTTTTCCGTTGTGGCAATACTGAATCCAGTAAACGCCTGATTTTTTATATTCCCCCGTTTTTTTATCACGGTAGGT
>JBOHVR010000254.1:0-8555 GCA_050735755.1 Binatia bacterium | reverse complement strand
GCCCTGGGTTGGACTCGCGATCGCCACTGAAAGAGCAGGCATCGCCTCCGCTGCCGCGAGAGTCCGGGACGCATTAATTCTGCCCCAACCAAAGTACTGATCAAAACCAACCGTGCCGCGGTCGTCGGCATTGCTCTTTATAAGATCGACCACCTGCGCATTGCTCAGTTCGGGATTGTGCGAGAAAACCAGAGCTGCCAGACCTGCAACCAGAGGAGAAGAAAACGATGTCCCCTGCCAATTGCCGTACGCTCCCCCGTTCTTGGTTGTGTAAATGTAAGTGCCGGGAGCGGCGACATCAATCCAGCTTCCATAGTTTGAAAAGCTGGCCTTGTTGTCGTATTGATCCGTTGCCGCAACCGCCAGGACATTGGTGAGCGCTGCGGGGTAGTACGGCGTGCTCGTGTTGTTGTTCATCGCCGAGGCGACAATCACAACTCCTTTGCTCCAGGCGTAATTTACAGCGTTCTGCAGAGTCGAGGAATTGCTGGAGCCGCCGATGCTGATGTTGATGACTTTGGCGCCATGGTCGGCGGCATACGTAATCGCCGATGCGATGTCGGCGTAACTTGCGTAGTTGCTGGAGTTCAGAACCACGAGCGGCATAATGGGGTTACTCCACGCAAGACCGGCGACTCCGATACCGGAGTTGGTCATGGCGGCTGCGGTACCGGCCGTTGCCGTCCCGTGCCCATAGACATCATGGGTATCTGTGTTATCGCTCAGGAAATTGAATCCAGGCAGAAGCTTGGCGGCCAGATCCGGATGCGCCGGATCGACCCCGGAGTCGATCATTGCGACCGGAACACTCGCGGAACCGATGGTTATGTCCCAACCGCCTGGGGCTGAGATCTTGGGGAGATGCCACTGGCTGGCGTATCCAGGGTCATTGGGAGCGCGGCCGCCTTCCGCGACAAAATTTTTCTCTACGTGCTTTATCTTAGGATTCTTCTTTAAGGCAGCCTCGATCGCATCGAGGCTGTCCTCTGGAACGTTGATCCGGTGCGCCTTGATCTTCGAGAGTTTCTTGGCTAGCTTGCCGCCGACTTTCTTGTAGATGCGCTCCAGATCTTTTTCCGCCACTCCGTCCGCGGGCGTAAGAAGAAGCTCTCCGGGCATGTAAGCGCCGTCGGGAAGCGTGCTTTGTCCGGACGAAATGCCCGGCGCAACCAGAAAACCGCTGAAAACAAACGCTAGAACGGAGAGGAAATGTTTTGGGGACATCGAAGGTCCCTCCTTTCAAGTTTTCCCCCTGAAAGGTCGGGACCCTGGTTGGGCTCCTTCCTTCGGTAGCTCGGCTATCAGGCTTTCACCTGACCCGTGGCTTTGCGTCCCAGCCTCACGACTGGTTTGCCTTTATCGAGAAGGGGGTTTGTGCTTTTGTACAGAGCAATAAGCGTTCCAACGCCGGCTCTATAGGGTCCACTTAGACACCAAAGGAAAATTGAGTACGTGAGGGTACATTTCGCAGTCGGCAAAATCCGTATTGGGCTCCCGAAAATGACAAATTTGACTTGTTGGCCTTCAAAACATGACGGATGGCCTAGCGACAAAATCGGACGCCCCCTGTTGGGACGTGAGGCTAGCCGGACTGCCCCTCTGGCGGGTTGATGAAAGACGCCTCTTTAGAGCCTGATCACAAAGTTCCAGGTGCGAGGCGCGCGGATTTCGTGCACGTTGGAGCCGAAATGCCCGGCCGTCGACAAGCGGCAGGCGCAGGGCGGGGCAAAGGGGTCGCACGGAGCGTACGAAGGCACAGATGCCGGCCCGAAGCGACAACGAAGCAAGCGCTCGTTATCGACTAATCAGGCTAGAAACTAAACCGCAGTTCGGTGAAAACACGATCGCTTTTGTCGAAGCGACCCCAAAGGCCTAATCGGGGGCCGCCGAAAAACGCAGTTCCAACAACGAGCCGCCAGTTTTCGTGGAAGTTCCAGCTGACCTTGAAACGCGCCAGCCAGTCGAGGCGGTTCAGGCTGTGGATGGTGAGCAGCTCAGGTTCAACCTTCTCGTTGAAGAGCTTGGTGGAGACCAGCAAGCTTGCGCCGTTTTCAATTTTACGGGGAATGATATCGCGGTCATGCGAGGTAAACACGCGCTGAAAAAATTGCAGATTGAGGCGCGATTCCATGGGCAGCGGAAATTCCACGCCTAAAATGTAATCAAGAAAATTTTGCCGCACCACGCCGTCGGAATCGTTGACGCGGGTGACATTGAACCATCGATCCCAGGTGTAGATGGCCTCTCCCCTTAAGACAAAGGTACCGAGGTCTTTGGACATCGTGGCGCCTGCCTGATGAATCCTATCGTGGTCGGGGCGAAAGAATACCGTGGGTGTGGGCGCCACGCTTATACGACGGAAAAATGCCGGCGAACTATCGAGGCTCGTATAATAGAAAGTGGACAAATCCCAACCGCTGGCAAGATAAGAGAGGCGCACGCCGCCGGCGGAGTTCTCGAGTCCCTGGGGCCGGCGCTCACGGCGAATCTTCCGGGCAAAACCAGACGGAAGAGAAACGACAAAAGGATAGAAATCGCTTCCGGGTTTGCCGATCTCATCGTACGTCATGTAAGGGATCCAGATCGCTTCAGCTTTAAAATCGTCTTTGAAATATTCAACCCGGGTCGCCCACTGAGGAATGCGCAGAAAGCCGAATTCAGGAAGGATGTTCTCGCGTAGATCTCTAGCTGAAACAACGTCGGCAAAAAATAGACCCACGACCTCGCCCCAGATAATGTGCTGCCGCCCCACGCGAAAATCCCAATCCCCCGCGCCGGCGTCTAAATACGTTTCGCGAAACATCGCCTCGAACCGCGCGTTTCGTTTCACACTTCCCGGGAAAAAAGTGGTGACATCATAGACGGCGTCGTACCAAAAGCGACCGCTCACTTTTAATTCAACTTCGTCGGTTAAGTTTCGCTGAACCCCCAATTCAAACGTGTTTCTAAGCTTGGACCAATGGTCCGGCGAGGCTACCGTGTAGGCGGCCTCTGCTTGGTAGAACCCGTTAATGCTCCACGGGGACGATGTCGCGGGAGGCTCCGGCGGATTTTGCGTCTCTCCTGCAGGCGTGGGATCGATGCCGGGAGTCGAAGAGCCGGCCTGAGCAGGTTCAGTACCCTGGCTTGTGTTCTGTGAAAACAGATCCGGCGCGGAAGCGCTCGCTTGCGCGAATTGGGTCCCTTTTGCTTCCGATGGTATCGCGTAGCCGGCGTGACCGTGGAATGCGGGCCCAAAAAGGACCGAGCAAAATCCGACTCCGATGATCCGAAGCCAATCGGCTATGCCCGGTTTTTTCCTTCTGCAACCAGAGTGTGCCACTTTTGCAGTGCCTCCCCCCTCCCGGTAATCTGGCCATCGTTCATCTCTACGACTCGATCAGCGATCCGCATGACCGCCGGGTCGTGTGTGGAAAAAACGAAGGTCGCCTTTTCCACCAGATTGATCTCCTTCATGAGCTCAAGAATCGAAGCCCCCGTCTTATGGTCCAGATTTGCTGTCGGTTCGTCCGCCAGGATGATTTTAGGTTTCGTCGCAAGGGCCCGAGCAGTGGCCACGCGCTGTCTTTGTCCGCCGCTCAATTCATTGGGACGATGTCGCGCAAATCTTTCCAGGCCGACGACTTTGAGGTAGAAATCAACTCGGTCCTTGCGTTCGGTTCGACGCAGTTCTTTGAACTGCAAAAGCGGGTATTCCACATTCTCTGCCGCTGAGAGAACCGGCAGGAGATTGAACGTCTGGAAGATGAATCCAATTGACCGCGCGCGTAAATCGGCCAACGCGTCAGGAGTCTGTTCGCTGACGCGGTTTCCACCGATGTATATATGCCCGCTTGTAGGCGTGTCAATGCAGCCAATGAGGTTGAGGAGCGTGGACTTGCCGCTTCCCGAAGGCCCCGCGATGGCCAAAAAGTCTCCTTCGTCAATGGTCAGGTCAACCTGTTTAAGAGCTTGGACCTCCTGATTGCCCAAAAGGTAAGATTTAGAAACTTTTTCGACGCTGACAACCTGCATTTTCCCGGCTGCTTTCTTGCCAAAAAACAGCTCGATTGTACACAGTCGAGAGGTTTCTTTGCAACCAAATGTTTGACATGTTAGTCTTGCGCCTTGCAGATCCAGCTAAGCGTGGGCGCGAGATGGTTGTGAGAGTCGGCCGTTCTTTGTCGGCGGTTTTTTTCGTGGCGCAGGTTCTTAGCGCCGGCGTGATTTTCGCCCAAGACGGCGAGCTCGCAAAGAATGTGGTAGAAAAGGCCGACCGGATTCGATTTCCCCAGGAAGGATTTCAAGTCAACGTCAAGATCACGGCTGATGCGCCGGGCCGTGAGCCGGAAGTCAGACAATATCAGATCCTTTCCAAAGGCAACGACAGAACGATCATCCGGACTTTGGCCCCTGTTGCCGATAGGGGCCAAGTGCTGTTGATGCGTGATCGCGATTTGTGGATTTTTATGCCTCGCGTTTCGCAACCCATCCGGCTGTCTGTGTCTCAAAGACTCACCGGTCAGGTGGCCAATGGCGATTTAGCGCGCGCCAATTTCAGTGGAGATTACAATCCTTCCATTGCGAGGACTGACAACATTGAAGGTGAATTCTATTATGTCCTGGAGCTTAAGGCTGTCGATCGCGGGGTGACCTATCATCGGGTTATGTATTGGGTCAATAAAGAAACCCTGCGGCCTTATAAAGCGGAATTTTACTCGCTGTCGGGAAAGCTTTTGAAAACATGCCGCTATGAGGCCTTCAAGGACGCTGCCGGCGCTGCCAGGCCGACCCGGCTTGTCATGGAGGATGCTCTGAATGAAGGCGCGAAGTCCACGCTTGATTACACGGATCTGAAACTGAGAGACCTACCGGATAAGATGTTCGCAAAAGACTACATGAGAAGGCTGCAATAATTCAATTGCGGCGCAGCGCCTCGACCACAGGAAGACGGGAAGCCCTGTGGGCGGGTATAAACGAAGCCGCCAGAGTGGCGAAGAGGCCCACCATAAACGCGCGCTCGATCTCCGCCGGGACAATGCGGACCAAAGCCGTATAACCGGCGTTCGTATTCGGTACCGGAGGCATGGGTATTCCGATCGACGAAACCGCCGCGGCGAGTGTTACTCCGAATAGGACGCCGAGACTGCTTCCGATGATCCCCAAAATAAACATCTCCGCCACTATTAAGCTCGCCACATCGCCGCTGCGGTTTCCCAGGGCCATGAGCGTGCCAAACTCTCCCGTGCGCTCGTAGATGGTCATGTTGACGCTATTGGCGACGCTCAGCAAGACCATGCCCAAGATGATGATTCGCAGAACTGCGAAGTAGCGCTGGTAGAGATCGACGGCTTTCTGATAAAAGTCAGCCAGTTGATACCAGGTCTTTATCTCAAAGTTTTTTTCCGGCAGTTTTCGCCGCACCGCGCTTGCCACCGCCTCTGTGGCGTTCGAATCATCCAACGCAAAAATCAACTTGTGAACCGCCTTTGTCGTCAGCAGTTGCTGGGCTGCCGGCAGCGAAACACGTACGGCGCGGTCATCATAGTCCTTGGCAAATGTCTGGAATACCCCGGTAACTTCAAGATCCAAAGTGTTAAGGGCCCCGTCCGGCGTATTGAGGAGGAGCGTGACGCTGTCACCGGGAGCGGTTTTCAGAGCATTGGCTACTCCCTCACCCAAAAGGATGCCGGCGGCATCTGCGGGAGCGAGCTGTCTTCCGCCCTTGATCTTCATGTAGCTGGAAAGTTTGGCTTCTTTTTCCGGATCTATGCCCTCCCCGATCACCGGCAGGCTGGAGCGTCCGTTACTCAAAAGCCCGCTGAAGCTCACTCGGGGCAGTACGTCCAGGACGTGATCGAGCTGGCGCAATTGAGCGATCTTCTGATCGGGATTTTGAATCATGTATTTATAAGGAGATCTCCTACCGAAGGCGCTGTAGCCCGCGCTGTAAACTTGCAGATGGCCAAATTGCGAATGGATCACGGCTTCGCGCAATTGGATGTAGATGTCTTGGACAAACCCGCCCGCCAGGATCAAAGCAATAACGCCGAAGCTGATTGCCCCAAGCGTCAGTGATGTTCTCGCTTTGTGGCGGAAGATATTGCGAAAGGCCAATTTCCACATGGGCTTTATCGATTGTGGCGTAAGGCGTCCACTATTTTCAGGCGGGATGCTCTCCATGCCGGATAAATGCTGGCGAGGGTTGAGGTGCTCGCGGCAATAAAAAACGCCACCGTAGCTAACCATGGGGTGACGAGAATTTCACCCGTAAATCCGTGAGTCATGCCGGGGGCAGGGGGCATAGGGATGCCGATAGAAGAAATAAACACGGCGAGCGCCGTCCCGATAAGCACGCCTACGAGGCCTCCAATCACGCCGAGCACGCAACCTTCCATGATGAAAAGCACGAGAATCTTTTTCGACTTGAAACCCAGAGCCATAAGAGTCCCGATCTCTCCAGTTCGTTCAAGGACGGTCATCGTCATTGTATTCGAAATGCTCAGGACGACAATTAAAGCTATTATGATCTTTACCACATACATTTGGCGGGAATAGAGGTTGACGGTCTTGTTATAGAAGTCCGCCAAGTCATACCACGGCACGAATTCAAACCTGCTTGTCGATTGCGGGAATTGTCCTTTCAGCCGGGTCAAAACGCGCTTCGTAGCGTCGGTATCGTTAAGAAGCACGACCCAGGTGTGCGACCCGGTAACACGGAGCAACTCCCTTGCTAACTTTATAGGCAAACGCAGCGCTGAATCGTTGAAAGCTTTGCTCAGCGTATAAAACAGCCCCCTGACATGTCCCTCAACCGCGTTAATGCCTCCAGAGGGAGTGTTTACCAACAGAACGATGCGATCGCCCGGCTTAACTCCGAGGCTTTCAGCTAGGCCCTCCCCCAGGATTATCCCTTTCGGGTCTGCGGAGGATAGTCCATTCCCCTGGCTAATTGTTAGAAAACGACTGACCTCTTCTTCCTTTTCGGGGTCAACGCCTTGGCCCAGAAAGGAAATTGTGCTTTCAGCGTGACTTAGAATACCGCTGAAGTTGATCCTGGGGGTCGTCATTTTGACTCCGGGTAGGGAATTGATTGTGGATAATGTCTCCGACCTTTCGGGAAGCAAAAAGGCAAAGGGGTCTCCAGCGCCTCCGGCCAAAAAGCCAGCACGGACGACCTGAATATGACCTAACAGGGAATGTATCGTATCTCGTCTCATGGCAAAGAAGATCCATTCAATGAAGCCGCCGCTCAGCAATAGTGCCACTACACCGAAGCTGATTGCAGCCAGGGAGACGGCTGAACGCACGCGATGGCGCAGGAGATTGCGACAGGCAAGGAGCAGATCGAGCATGGAGAACTCGCATTATGGCCGCAGATGGTTATTTTGGCAACGCCCAGGCGCCTTGAAGTGTAAAGCTTCAAAACGGTCATCGTGTTAGTTTTTCTGACACTCAGCCTGAGGCTAAAAAACCATCATGTTTCAATAGCTTAACCCGTTCCAGAGGATGATTTCATGGCTCACGCCTTTTGGATGTGTAAGATGGCTTTACAACTATAAAGGTTAAGGCCAGCGGGCAGATCCGGCTTCGGTCCAAAAACATCATTGAAAATGGCTACTTAGAATTCGGCCGGGCTTATGGCACATCGGTTGCTTTTACTCCAGTGTGGATCATCTAAGTAAAAGCTTTCTTAAGAGGAGGAAAACAATGAAAAAGATGTTTAGAGGCTTAGTGGCGGGGGTGGCTCTTCTCACGCTGACCGGTGTGGCCGCGGCGGGTGACTTCAGCATGGACCCGTCAACGGTGGGGAGTGTGCAGGGCAACGTCGACGATATTTTCGGCTTTACCTTCGTCGGGACGTCCAATATTCAGTACACCAGCGGAACCGGCACGGGTGCTACTGACCCGTTCATCGACAACGGGGCCCTTCTCGCGACCTCTCTGTTGAGCGCACCGTCGACGCCGTTCTTCACTGGCGGTCTCAACGGCACCTGGGAACTAGGCGCGATCTTCAACGGCTTGACGGGAAGCAATACGAGCGTAACTGGCGACGAAGTCGAGTTTGGCTTCGATGCCGGAGCCGGCATTATTCAGATCTACGCGTCACCGACCGCTGGTACTTTCCAACCTAACGACCCCGGGTCGATCGGCGGCGCCACGCTCGTGGCCGAACTCGAACTAGTGTCCGGGACCGGCGACTTCGACTTTGAGGCGGGAGACGGCCGTGTTAACATCCTGGCCGAGTTTACTCTGTTGCCGGTGGCAGGCTTCTGGGACTTTCTCGGCGAGGACATCGTCCTCGGGACACAGATTTTCCTGGCGATTACTGACTCGAACAACAACCTGTTTGCGGCTGACGGGACGACGATCAGCAACTTTGACAGCTTTTTCGGGGGCAGCTCCGCTAATAGCGCGCCGGGCAACTTCTTCGTCAGTAACGACGGGTCGGTTCAGCTGCAGATCTCCTCGGTTCCAGAACCTTCGACCCTGCTTCTCCTTGGTTCCGGTCTGATCGGTCTGGCCGCCCTGGTTCGCAGGCAATCAAGAAAAGCCAGCCAGAGCAGTTTGTAAGC
>JBOHVR010000253.1:0-8429 GCA_050735755.1 Binatia bacterium | reverse complement strand
AGGCTGCGGTCCCGTCCCTTTTGATGGTCGGGATTGCCCTGGTGCCAGTCATTTTGCTCTCTCGGCAAATTGCGCGCTCGAGTCTGAGCGCAAAACTCGCGACAGCGTGTCCACCACCTCGACGACGAAGCATTCACCTTCGTACGCTATTGCGTCGCGTCAACAGGCGCGGAGAGAGGGAGTAAAGGCAGATTAGTGGATTTTAAAAATGTTTTATTTGCCTGTAGGGAAATTTGTGTTTTCACCGATTAAAACAACCTTTCCCATGAGCCGATCGGCGCGCATTCTCATGAGCGTTGTTTTGGTGCTTCTTCACAACCCGCGGTGTCTGGGCCGCCGCGGAGCACGCCAAAAGAATTTTAAGCCTTGATCGACTATATCGGCGGCGATTATCTGAAACGGGGCGCCAGCACAAGCAAAGGTGAGGCAACATTGAAGCGACAAATGAGGGAAGGCTCGGCAAAGGCTCAATTGGACGCTCAATCCTTCCGCTGTCACTGCGGGAGCCTCTTGGCTCGTCGGGTGCCGGACGGGGTGGAGCTTAAATGCCGGAGATGTAAGCGGCATGTCATTGTGCCCTTACAGCCTGATATACGGGAAACGGCAAGCCGTCCGCGGCGCTTGGATTCGCCTTGACAAAGTAAATAAATTAGATAATACTAAGCGTTCTCGTTAGTGGATAGAAACTAAATTTAGCGGCCGGAGTTTTCAAAACCAGGGAGCCACGGAGAATGTGGCCCGGGCTCTTTTTTGGAGCAAGAGATGTCAAGCACTAAACAGCAAAAAGTTTTAGTCCGATTGGAAAGCGAAAACATCGAGGAGAAGATCGAGGTGATCGCGGGAGAGGACAACCCGCCGTTCCTCGAGATTCGCTCGCTCCGCTGGGGCCGAGGAATCGGCTGGTATGTCCAAAAAACCATCACGCTCGATGCAATTCAAGCAAAGATGTTGATGCACACGCTGCGCCGGTCTGCCGTCGCGAGCGCGACAAAAAGTAGAAAAGGAAACGTTATCCCGTTTCCAGCAAGTGTCCTAAGGCAATGATCGAGACGAGTCAGCTCGACTGTTTTAGCCGTACCTCTTTGGCAGTTATGGCAGGCTGCTTTGATGCAAGGAGCATTTCCAGAGCGTCGATGTCCCGTTGCTCGTCCTCAACCAGCTCCTCCAGCATGAAACGCAGCGCGATCTCTTCCGGCTTGTCGCCCCTATCCACTGACTTGAGAGCGTTGTGGTGGGCTGCCTGCGCCTCGCGTTCCAGTTCCAGAGCCTGGCGGAGCATGTCCTTGAGATCGGCTGCCTGCCGGATGGTCGCCGGTTCCACTGTAGGTAGGCCGCCCAGAGCGACAATCTTTTCGCCCAGGCGTTTGACGTGGGTCTCCAGAGTCTTTTTACTTTTGTCACGAAAAAAATCACCCATGTATTCACGCTCGGCACCCTGGAGCAGAAAACCATGCTGATAATACTGAATGACGGCGGCATATTCGAGAGAAAGACTCTTGTTCAAAGCGTCGATCATCTTTGGGACGTCCATAATAGAACCTCCTTTGTCTCGACTATAAAGTTACGCTACTGCGGTCGGGTCGGCCTGTCAACGCCCACTTCTAAAGGGGTGTGAGGTTGAGGTGGAAAAGGAGAGTCTCTCTCGGTTCCTGGCGAGACGCTTGCGAGAAATAAGAATGGCAAAAGGCCTAAGCCAACGGGAGTTGGAAGAACTGGGCATCAATCATAAATACTACCAGCGAATTGAGGCGGGGAGCGTCAACCTCACACTGAGATCGTTAGAGAAGCTTGCTGCCGCGCTCGATGTCGGGGTCTTGGAAATTTTCCAGGTCTCTGGACAGAAAGGAAAGAGAAAAGAAAGGACGTGAACTAAACCGCGGAGAGCAACTTTTTAGCGGCCAGAGGTTTAAACCCAGAGCCCGGAGGGAAGTGACTTCCTTTCGGGCTTTTTATTTTTTTGGAGGACGCATGGTTTTCAACCCTGGGATCGAAAAAGCGTGGCAGGTATATCGCGAGACGGAATGTGTTCCCAACGTCACGATCCTGAAATCGGCTCTTTGGCTGGAGCGAAATATAGCGAATCGCCGGGTTTCGCAGCGATTATTTCTCTCCACTACCTCGTGCTGGCGCTGAGAAAGCAAGCCGCACAACGGAAGATGATGTTCGAGTACGACATATCGCAGGCTCTCAGGTGGAAACGGGAAGCGATCCGCCGGCTGGCTCGGTCATCAGCGGCCTCCGACGGTTATCGACTGATCTGGTCGTGCGTTAGACTCGGAGGTGCTCGGCATCCATGACCGAGGTAATTGACATCATCATCAAGGGCGGCGTGGTTATGATTCCTCTGCTTGCTTGTTCCTTGATCTCGCTCGCTTTGACGATAGAACGGATCATCTTCTGGACAAAAATAAAATCGAAGCAAGCCGTTCAGGAGATTCTCAGGCTCGTGGAAGAAGGGGAGTTTGAAAAGGCCCTTCAAGTAGGAAGAGCATCTCGCCAGCCTATCGCGCGTGTCCTGACCGCAGGCATCGCGCACCGAAATCCCGCGCCGGCTAAAGCCATGGAAGCCGCGGCTCGGGCCGAGATCCCTGTGCTAAAAAGCCGGCTTGGGATTCTCGACACCATTATCACGCTTGCGCCGCTCCTCGGACTTTTGGGTACGGTGGTCGGCATGATCGGCTCTTTCGATATCATGTCGGAAGCAGGCATGGGACAGCCGCACGCGGTCACCGGCGGCGTCGCAGAAGCGTTGATTGCGACGGCAACTGGACTGCTGATCGCCATCCTCACCCTCGTCCCTTACAACTACTTCAACACCCGGGCGGAAAGGGAACTGGACGA
The DNA here is from genome assembly GCA_050735755.1 of Binatia bacterium. GTDB lineage: Bacteria > Desulfobacterota > Binatia > UBA9968 > UBA9968 > DATMAM01. Next base: position 5,588 of record JBOHVR010000253.1, on the reverse strand, counting down.
AATGGAGCATTTCAGCTCTTGGCTGGAGTTGGAGCTGCACGAAGATTCGGGGAAACCCTGATGCGCATTCAACGCCGCAGCGTGAAAAAGGCGCGCATTGAGATTATTCCCATGATCGACACGATCTTTTTTTTGCTGGTCTTTTTCATGATCTCGACCCTGTCTATGGCGCATTTCAGAGGCATGCCCGTCAATCTGCCCAAGGCGGCCTCCGGGCAGCAAGCGCCTACGAAGAGCGTGGCGATCACAATTGACAAAGAGAACCGGATTTTTCTTGACAAAAAGGCCGTTGATGAAAAAGCGCTTGGCGACCTTTTGCGTGGTCAGCTCGCCAGGAATTCCGAGCTACTGGTCGTGATCAACGCCGACGACGGCGTCGAGCACGGTCGTGTGGTCGAAGTTATGGATATCGCGCGCAGCGCCAACGTTGCCAAGATGGCGATCGCGGTAAAACCGAAGGAACAGAGAAAATGAGCGATCGCTGGTTGATATCGTCATTTACGGCGTCCTCTGCGATTCATTTGGGCCTGATTCCGGTGGCTGCGTTCGTCATACACGCCAAACCGATCCAACGCGTTACGGTCCCCATCGAGCTAATCGACGTCCCGCGCGTAGTAGAGCCCAAAAAAGCCGAAGTCCCGCCGCCACGACTCAAACCGAAGCCGCAAAAGATTACCGCGCCGAAATTCATTTCCAGGCCCGAGATTACGGAAACCCAGCCGCGGACCCCGGTCGGCAATACCAAGGGGACCGAGGAGCCCGAACCCATCGTCGAGGCGCCACCCCCGCTTGCTGCTCTACCAGAGAAATCGGGCTCGACCCTGGCCGGCTGGAACAACGGCAGCCGGGCCGCCGAAGCCGAAGGCACTGCCGCCGGCACCGGTAATCCCTTCGGCAAAGGCGATGTCGGCGTAGTCGGCGGCAGCGGTGTCGAAGGCGGCGGCGGCGGAAAAGGGACTTCGGGTCTCGGTCGCGAATCCAAAGGTGACGGCACTGGTGGCGGCGGCGCCGGTTCGGGAGAAGCGCTTTCGGGTCTTGCCCGGCCGATCGGCGGCTATCAAACCAAGCCGCGGTATCCAGAGTCCGCCAGAAGAGCTGGGGCGCAGGGCTTAACGGTACTGCGCGTCCGCGTGCTCGAGAACGGGCGGGTCGGTGAAGTGCTTGTCGAGCGGTCCGCTGGTTTTCGTGACCTCGATTTTGCCGCGGCGGAAGCGGTCAGAAAATGGCTTTTTGAGCCCGCACGCCGAGGTAAAGAACCAGTGGCGGTTTGGGTGTTCCTGCCGGTGAAGTTCGAGCTGCACTAGGAGGCGCGATGGCCGACACACTTGTGAATTTCACCGCTAAACAGCCGGCCGCGCCGAGCATCTCGACGCCCCAGAGAAAGAAGCTGCGCATTGACAGTCATCACTTGTTTCAAGACAACAGTGAGATCGTCATTGTGCACCAAAATGACGAGTACCATCTGCGCATCACAAGAAACGGCAAGCTCATTCTGACGAAATAAATCTTATTAACTTAGCCAGCCAGTGCGTGAGACCGACTCATGCCAGCCAGCACCAATTAACTTTCTTGGAGGAACACATGAGTCGACAACAAAAACGCGCCAATGAAAGGCGGAGCGCAAAGACTCTCCGCAAAATCTGTCTAGCGGCGGGCGAAGGGGTCGGTCGGGCTGTGGCTTTTAGTTTCGCGCTGGCGAGCAACGCTTCGGCAGCAGAGCCAAAAAAGGAGGAAACGTTTACCTTGCCCCCCGTAGTGGTGCAGGAACAGGGGAAGCCCTATGTCGTGCCCCAGTCCTCGCTGCCGAAATTCCCGGTGCCGCTGAAAGACACGCCGCAATCAATAACGATCGTGCCGGAAAGGCTGATGGAAGAACAAGCGGCCACCACCGTTCAGGAAGCGCTCAGAAACGTTCCCGGGATTGGACTGCAAGCCGGTGAAGGGGGCGGCCCGCAGGGAGACAATCTCACCCTGCGCGGCTTCAATGCGCGTAATGATTTTTTTATCGATGGGATCCGCGATCAAGGTTCCTATTTTCGCGATGTATTCAATATTGACTCCGTCGAAGTGATTAAAGGACCCTCATCTTTCTATTTCGGGCGCGGCTCCACCGGTGGCATCATCAACCAGGCTTCCAAGTCTCCCCGTCTAACCGCCAGTTATGGCGGAGAGTTGAGCGCCGGCAGCGGCCCTCTCTTTAGAGCGACCGCCGATATCAACCAGCCATTCTCGGACAGCGGCGCCTTCCGCGTGAATCTCATGGCGCACTACGCCAAGTTCGTCGATCGCGATGAGGCGAAGAGGCGGCGCCTCGGGTTCGCGCCTTCCGTATCTTTCGGGCTGGGAACGCCGACTCAGCTCACCCTCAGCTATTTTCTCCAGTACGAAAACAATCTTCCCGACTATGGCCATCCTTTCGTATTCGGCGCTCCCCCTCGGATCGACCGGGATACGTTTTTCGGTCTGCGTGACAAAGATTACGAGCGCACCCTGGTCAATATCGGCACCGCCCGGCTCGACCATCATTTTAGCGACCAACTGACCTTGCGCAACACGTTGCGTTACAGTCACGTTGACCGGGAAGCCGTTCCCACTGCGCCGCGGATAGCGGGGACTCCCGCTTCCGGTACTCCTCTGTCGCTTATCAGGGTCAACAGAAACCGTCCCGAGCGCGACACTCAGGAAAGCATTTTGAGCAACCAGACAGACGCGACGGCCAAGTTCGATACCTACGGCATAAAACATACGCTGAGCACCGGAATCGAGCTCGCCCGCGAGACCTTCGACGTGCTGCGATTTAATCATCCCGGCCCACAGACCAACCTTGCGAACCCCAACCCAAGCGACCCCCTAACGTCGGCGCGAACATTGGCGGCCAAGTCGGACACGACCTCCCTAAGCTTCGGCGTTTTTGCCGCGGATCAGATCAAGTTGAACGACTATTTTGAAATCGTCGGCGGGGCCCGCTGGGATATTTTCAACACCGATTTTGACGATCGAATGAACAGCGTGACGAGGGAGCGGACCGACAGGATGTGGAGTTATCGGGGCGGAATCATTTTTCATCCGGTTCCCAACCATAGCTATTATTTCTCCTACGGCTCGTCGTGGAATCCGTCCGCCGAAGCCTTGTCGTTGAACAATGCCAATCAGGGAACGCCGCCCGAGAAGAATCGCACCTTTGAGATCGGCGCCAAGATCGAGTTGATGGAAGGAGCGCTGAATCTTCAGGCGGCCCTATTTCAGATTGACAAAAGGGATGCACGCACCGAGGCCGAAGATGGCTCAGGTCTCGACGTCCTTAAAGGCAAACAGAGGGTACGCGGCCTTGAACTCGGTATTGCCGGCCGGGTATTGCCGGGATTAAATGTCTTCACCGGCTACACGTATCTTGACCCCAAGATACTCAAATCAAACGACTTGCAAGGCGGCATCCCCATTGAGGGCAAGGACTTGCAAAACGTTCCGGAACATAGCGCGACGTTCTGGACCACTTACGATTTCCTGGACAAATGGCAGGTCGGGGGCGGACCGTCGTATGTCGGGAGACGCTACTCGAACAACTCCAATACGAATCGCATTCCGGGCTATGTCCGGTGGGATGCGACCGTCGCGTACAAGCTCACCGAAAATGTCCAGTTCCGTCTGAATGCAAACAATCTGACGAACAAGTTGTTTTACGAGAACACCCATCCCGCGCACGTCGTCCCCGCCGCGGGACGCACGTTTATTTTTAGCACGGCCTTCAAGTTTTAGAGGCGCCCCGTGATCGTCCAAATTCCCAACGTTCTCAACCCCGATCAAGTCGCGCGCTGTCGTGAGGTGATGAACCGTGCAAGCTGGATCGACGGCCGCGTGACCGCCGGCTATCAATCGGCCTTGGTAAAGGACAACCGCCAGTTGCCGGAGAATAGCCCGGAGGCGGGGGAGCTCGGCGATATGATCGTGGCGGCGCTGGAACGCAACGCGCTGTTCATCACGGCGACCTTGCCGCTTCGCGTCTTCCCGCCGCTCTTCAACCGCTACGAGGGTGGCGAGTCTTTCGGCGCGCATCTCGACAATTCGATCCGCCAGATTCCCGGCACGCCTTACCGCATTCGCACGGACATCTCTGCGACGTTGTTCCTAAGCGCGCCAGAAGATTACGACGGTGGCGAATTGGTGGTCGACGACGTTTACGGCGCGCACGCCGTGAAACTGCCCGCCGGCGACATGGTAGTCTACCCGGCGAGCAGCCTGCACCATGTGAATCCGGTGACGCGCGGCGTCCGCTTGGCGTCGTTTTTTTGGGTGCAGAGTATGGTGCGCGACGACGGCGAGAGAACTCTGCTTTTCGATCTTGACATGGCGATCAACAAGGTCAATCACGCCCTGCCCAATCACGGAGCCGTCGTGGAGTTGACCCATTGCTACCACAACTTGCTGCGGCGCTTCGCGGAGGTATGACATGAATACCGGCGCTCGTCGACAATTAACCAATTTATCGGCGATTGCTCTCCTGCTCTGCACCGGCTGCACCGCCGCTGCGCCCGTGGATGGATCGGTCTCCCGCATCTCCGTCGCCTTCATTGAGCCGGAGAAATTCACCGACGCGGGCCGCGCCGAGGTGGAGCCCACGTTCTCAGGCATTCTTCGCGAATTGGAAAAATTTCTGATCGATACCGGTTCGCGCTATGTTCCCGAGAATATGAGACTAAATATCCGGATCACCAACCTCGATCTTGCCGGCGACTTCGAGTTGTTTCGCGGTCCGCAAGCGGATCAGGTGCGCATCACCAAAGGTCTTTATCCACCGCGCATCGTGCTTGAATTCGAGCTCCTCGAAAGCGCGGCGAAAGTCATCAAAGCCGGCAAACGGGACCTGACTGATATCGATTACCAATGGCGCAGCGTCTATCCGCGAGAAGATTACCTGCGCTACGAGAAAGATATTTTGCGCGACTGGATGCGCGATGAGTTCGGCGACATAAAGAGCCGCGCGGCAGGCTCATAGAGGTGGAGCATCAATTATGAAACTGCTAAGATGGTTTTTTGGACCCACCTCCTCGCCGGCGTCATCGGCGGAGCCGTCATCTTTATCATGTCGCTCAGCGGCTTTGTTCTTATGTACGAGCACCAACTGATTGAATACGCCGAACAAGACGTGCGCGAGGTCGTGCCGCCGGGCGCCGATGCGCAGCGCCTGAACCTGGATGAGCTGGTGGCTAAAGCACGCGAGCACAACCGTAAAGGCCGGCCCACCCGAATAGTGATGCGGAACGAACCCACCGCTTCCGTCGCCGTCGGCTTCGGCCGCGACCGCGTAACCTACCTCAATCCATATACCGGCTCGATTTTGGGCACCGGGTCGAAGTTGCACGACTGGTTTCACGAGGTCCTCGACTGGCACCGCTGGCTCGGCATGGAAGGCGAAGGCCGCGCCACTGGGCGCGCCATCACCGGCGCGTGCAATCTGGCGTTCTTCTGGCTTGCCGCCACCGGGGTTTACCTCTGGTGGCCGCGCAGTTGGCGCTGGCGGGGCTTCAAGCCCAGCCTCCTCTTCAATCCCCGCCTGCGCGGCAAAGCGCGCGACTGGAATTGGCACAACG